>NZ_JAPYKP010000047.1:22500-36723 GCF_037179725.1 Mesorhizobium sp. Cs1321R2N1
GCTTGCTGCTGTGGTTTCCAAGTATCAGATATAGGTAACTTATCCTGAATACATAGGGATAAAGTGGCGAACGCGGGGAACTGAAACATCTAAGTACCCGTAGGAAAGGACATCAACCGAGACTCCGGAAGTAGTGGCGAGCGAACCCGGACCAGGCCAGTGGCGATTGAGAGACAAGCGGAACCTTCTGGAAAGTAGGGCCATAGTGGGTGACAGCCCCGTACGCGTAATGCAATCAATCGTCCTCGAGTAAGGCGGGACACGTGAAATCCTGTCTGAAATTGGGGGGACCACCCTCCAAGCCTAAGTACTCGTGCATGACCGATAGCGAACTAGTACCGTGAGGGAAAGGTGAAAAGCACCCCGACAAGGGGAGTGAAAGAGTACCTGAAACCGATTGCCTACAAACAGTGGAAGCCCAAGGTTCGTCCTGGGTGACCACGTACCTTTTGTATAATGGGTCAGCGACTTAGTGTGACGAGCAAGCTTAAACCGCTAGGTGTAGGCGCAGCGAAAGCGAGTCTGAACAGGGCGTTCAGTTCGTCGCATTAGACCCGAAACCGAGTGATCTAGCCATGAGCAGGTTGAAGGTAAGGTAACACTTACTGGAGGACCGAACCCATAACTGTTGCAATAGTTCGGGATGACTTGTGGCTAGGGGTGAAAGGCCAATCAAACTCGGAAATAGCTGGTTCTCCGCGAAATCTATTTAGGTAGAGCGTCGACCGAATACCCCAGGGGGTAGAGCACTGGATGGGCTAGGGGTCCTCACCGGATTACCAAACCTAACCAAACTCCGAATACCTGGGAGTACTAGTCGGCAGACACACGGCGGGTGCTAACGTCCGTCGTGAAAAGGGAAACAACCCTGACCTACAGCTAAGGTCCCCAAGTTATGGCTAAGTGGGAAAGGATGTGAGGATCCCAAAACAACCAGGATGTTGGCTTAGAAGCAGCCATCATTTAAAGAAAGCGTAACAGCTCACTGGTCTAAATAAGGGTCTTTGCGCCGAAAATGTAACGGGGCTAAAGCCATACACCGAAGCTTAGGGTTTGGTCCGCAAGGGCCAAGCGGTAGCGGAGCGTTCTGTAAGCTGATGAAGCCATACCCGTGAGGGGTGGTGGAGGTATCAGAAGTGCGAATGCTGACATGAGTAACGTAAGGGGAGTGAGAGACTCCCCCGCCGAAAGACCAAGGGTTCCTGCTTAAAGCTAATCTGAGCAGGGTTAGCCGGCCCCTAAGACGAGGCGGAAACGCGTAGTCGATGGGAACCACGTTAATATTCGTGGGCTTGGAGGTAGTGACGGATCATTGAGGTAGTCCAATCTTATCGGATTGAACGGGCTGCTGCGTGGTTCCAGGAAATAGCTCCTCCTTATAAACCGTACCCGAAACCGACACTGGTGGTCTGGTAGAGTATACCAAGGCGCTTGAGAGAACTATGCTGAAGGAACTCGGCAAATTGCACGCGTAACTTCGGAAGAAGCGTGACCCTTTTCTACGCAAGTAGAGGAGGGTGGCACAGACCAGGGGGTAGCGACTGTTTATCAAAAACACAGGGCTCTGCGAAGTCGCAAGACGACGTATAGGGTCTGACGCCTGCCCGGTGCTGGAAGGTTAAGAGGAGGGGTGCAAGCTCTGAATCGAAGCCCCAGTAAACGGCGGCCGTAACTATAACGGTCCTAAGGTAGCGAAATTCCTTGTCGGGTAAGTTCCGACCTGCACGAATGGCGTAACGACTTCCCCGCTGTCTCCAGCATAGACTCAGTGAAATTGAATTCCCCGTGAAGATGCGGGGTTCCTGCGGTTAGACGGAAAGACCCCGTGCACCTTTACTATAGCTTTACATTGGCATTCGTAGTGGCATGTGTAGGATAGGTGGTAGGCTTTGAAACCTGGGCGCCAGCTCAGGTGGAGCCACCCTTGAAATACCACCCTTATTACTATGGATGTCTAACCGCGGCCCGTTATCCGGGTCCGGGACAATGTATGGTGGGTAGTTTGACTGGGGCGGTCGCCTCCTAAAGAGTAACGGAGGCGCGCGATGGTGGGCTCAGAACGGTCGGAAATCGTTCGCTGAGTGCAATGGCATAAGCCTGCCTGACTGCGAGACTGACAAGTCGAGCAGAGACGAAAGTCGGTCATAGTGATCCGGTGGTCCCGCGTGGAAGGGCCATCGCTCAACGGATAAAAGGTACGCCGGGGATAACAGGCTGATGACCCCCAAGAGTCCATATCGACGGGGTTGTTTGGCACCTCGATGTCGACTCATCGCATCCTGGGGCTGGAGCAGGTCCCAAGGGTATGGCTGTTCGCCATTTAAAGCGGTACGTGAGTTGGGTTCAGAACGTCGTGAGACAGTTCGGTCCCTATCTGCCGTGGGTGTAGGAATATTGAAAGGATCTGTCCCTAGTACGAGAGGACCGGGATGGACGGATCTCTGGTGGACCTGTTGTGGCGCCAGCCGCATAGCAGGGTAGCTATATCCGGACGGGATAACCGCTGAAGGCATCTAAGCGGGAAACCCACCTTAAAACGAGTATTCCCTGAGAACCGTGGAAGACGACCACGTTGATAGGCCGGGTGTGGAAGAGCGGCAACGCTTGAAGCTTACCGGTACTAATAGTTCGATCGGCTTGATCGTTCTCATTCCTAATATCCATTTGACGAAGTCAAATGGTTTGTTCTCACTCACGCTTGTTCCGCCCTTCGGGCGGCGCTACGTGGGTGCGGCGCATCGGCGCCGACGGTCGGTCGACCTTGCGAAGCTTCGCTTCGAAGGACCAGACCCCAAGGACGGCCAGGCACAAAAAAGACCAGCGAAAAGCTCCGAGAAAGCACAAAATAGGTCCCCTATTCGCTCCTCTCTATGGCTATTCGCTCAAACCAGCTTCTCGAATAACGTGCGTTTTGCCGACCTGGTGGTTATGGCGGAGCGGCTGCACCCGATCCCATTCCGAACTCGGCCGTGAAACGCTCCAGCGCTGATGGTACTTCGTCTCAAGACGCGGGAGAGTAGGTCGCTGCCAGGTCTGCTAAACGCACGTTCAAACTCACATCCAACCGGATGACAGAGAAATCTTCTCATTGCTTTGTTCGATGCATGTCGTTGCCCCAAAACCGCTAACACTTTTTGGGCGACATGCATAAAGGCCCGCCAAGGGATCCCGGGCCGCTCTAAGCGGCCCTTTCATTTGGTGGATACAGAAATGCCGCAGTCGCCAAAGTAGAGCGGCGATCGCGGTGGTGGCGCGGGGTGGAGCAGCCCGGTAGCTCGTCAGGCTCATAACCTGAAGGTCACAGGTTCAAATCCTGTCCCCGCAACCAATTTTATCAAAACGGCCCGCCAGGCTCAAAGCCGGCGGGCCGCTTTGCGTTCGGATAAGCGCCGCCTTGGATCCGGCCTGACCGCCCCAAGCAGACCAAGCCGGCGACCCGGACAAAAATCAGATCCTCCCCCCAAAACCAAATCAAAAAGACAGCCGCCAGGCTTCAAGTCGGCGGGCCGTTGCGTATCCGGATCACCGTGGAGTGTCGATCCAATCCTGTCCAGGCCCGCAAAAGAGGCGACGCCGATGCCGCGGACAAAAATCAAATCAGTGAAGACCATGGAGGGATGGCCAGGTTCAAGATCGATTGGCCGCCAAGCATGAACAGATTAGCCGGTTGGGCTTTAACTCAGCCGGCTTCCTCACACGCTATCGGATGGTGGATAGCAGGATCTACGGCCTCCGCTCGCACCGAGACCCTCGATCGCGTGGTGCTGCCCCAATCGGTAGTCCAATTCCGCCGAATCGGGACCGAGGCGATGCCGCTTGGTGGGTCGTGACGATGAAGCGTCGCCGAATCGGCAGTGGATTGCCAGCTATCGCTATTTATTGTCATCAATGACGCTCGACCCATGATCTCCACCAGGAGGTCGCCATACCCAACTGCGCTTTGAACGAGCACTGTGAGAGCTTCATCAGGAAACAGCTCGAGTTCGGCCGCTACAACAATGCCAGTGAGGTTGGCGGCTTCAGGCTGGAAACAGGAAGGCGGAAGCAGGATCGAAAAAGATCCGCCTGCCGATAGCGCAATCCGCGCTATCCGGTTCCACCGCATCCGAAGTCGGCCTGACATCGATCTCATCGCCGCCGGCGGTTCGCGCCACGACGCGCTTGCGGTCACCGAAGAAGGCGGTATCGACGATCTCGACGGCGAGCGCTGCGCATGCAGGTCCGGGCGTCAGCCGGAACGCCTCGGGGCGCACCATCAGGCGGGCCTTCTGGCCGCGATCGAAGGCCTGCGTCGTCTTCACGCCGCTCACGACCGAACCGTCGGCCAGGCGCACGGTCGATGCGCCATTGGCGGTTTCCAGATGCTCGGCGGGCAGGAAATTCGAATTGCCGATGAAGCCGGCGACGAACTCGCTGGCTGGCCTGAGATAAAGATCCTCGCCGGTGCCGATCTGCTCGATGCGCCCTTCCTTGAACAGGGCGATGCGATCCGACAGATGCAGCGCCTCTTCCTGATCGTGGGTGACATAGAGGATGGTGACACCGGTCTCACGGTGGATGCGGCGGATCTCGGCCTGGATCTCCTGGCGCAGTTTCTTGTCGAGCGCCGACAGCGGCTCGTCCATCAGCAGGATCGGCGGATCGTAGGCGAGCGCACGGGCAAGCGCCACGCGCTGCTGCTGGCCGCCCGACAGCGCGCCGGGATGGCGGCCGGCGAAATTCTCCAGCCGCACCAGCGCCAGCATGTCGGCGACTTTACTTTTCACTTCGGCGTCGGGGCGGCCGCGCACGCGCAGCGGGAAGGCGACGTTTTCGGCAACGCTCAGATGCGGAAACAGCGTGTAACGCTGGAAGACCATGCCGATGTTGCGCTTGTGCGACGGCACTGAAAGCAGCGACTTGTCCTCCAGCAGAACGTCGCCGGAGGTCGGATCCTGGAAGCCGGCGATCGCGTAGAGTGTCGTCGACTTGCCGGAGCCGGATGGCCCGAGGAAGGTCAGGAATTCGCCCTTGGGCACATCGATGGTGACATCGTGGACGGCGACGAAGGCGCCGAACGTCTTCCTCACCGCGCGTATGGACAGGAATGGCCGGGTCATCTCGATAATTTTCTGCGAAAGAGTGCGGTCACGATCATCAGGCACAAGGTCAGGCCGACGAGCAGGCTGGAGGCGGCGGCGACGACCGGACTGAGGTCGGCGCGCAAACTGCCCCAGATCTTCACCGGCAAGGTCTGCAAGGTCGGGCTCGCCATGAAGATCGCCACCACGACCTCGTCCCATGAGGCGAGGAAGGAAAAGATCGCCGCCGAGAAGATGCCGATCCGGATCGAGGGCAAGGTGATCCGCAACCGTGCCTGCAGCGGGCTGGCGCCGCAGACGATGGCCGCGTCCTCGATGGACTTGTCGAAACCCTCCAGCGCGGCGGTGATCGGAATGATGGCGAAGGGCAGTGCCAGGACGGTGTGCGCGATGACGAAGCCGATCGTGGTGCCGGCCAGCCCGATGCGCAGGAAGAAAGCGTAGACGGCGATGGCGAACACCACCACTGGCAGCACCATGGGCGTCAGCAGCAGCCCACGCAGGATCTGGCGCCCGCGAAATTCACCCCGGATCAAACCGAAGGATGCGAACAGGCCAATGATGACGGCGAGGATGGCGGCCATGGCGGCGATTTTTGCGCTGGTCAGCGCGGCATCGATCCAGGTCGGGTCCGCCAACAGCTGCTCGTACCATTTCAGCGTCCAGCCGGGCGGCGGGAAGGCAAGCCAGCGTGAGGAGCCGAACGACAAGAGCACGATGAAAACCACCGGCAGCAGCAAAAAAGCCGCGACCAGCGCGGTAAAGCCGGCAAGCGCCATGCGCAGCCATCCGAGCCTGTCATAGTCGAGCAGCATGTCAGAGCCCTCCGGCGGGGCGCTTGGCGCCGACCAGACGAAGCTGGAGCGCGTAAAGCGCCATGGTGACGACGAGCAGGACGAAGGCGGCCGCACTGCCGAGCCCCCAGTTGAGCAGCGACTGCACCGTCTGGGCGATCATCTCGGCCAGCATCATGTTGGACGTGCCGCCGAGCAGGGCAGGCGTGACGAAGTAGCCAAGCGACATGACGAAGACCATCAGCCCGCCGGCGGCGATGCCGGGAAGCGACAGCGGCAACAGGATACGGCGGAAGGCCTGGAACGGGGTTGCCCCGCAAAGGGCGGCGGCGCGCAGCGTCATCGGGTCGATGGCGCGCAGCATGCCGACCAGCGGCAGGATCATGAAGGGCAGCATGATATAGACCATGCCGATTGTGACGCCGGTGAGATTGTTGATCAGCGGCAGCGGCTCCTGGATGATGCCCAGTCCCATCAGCGTCCTGTTGATCACCCCTGTGCGCTGCAGCAGCACCATCCAGGCATAGGTTCGGGTGAGGAGGTTGGTCCACATCGACAGGATGATGATGCCGAAGACGAGCGAGCCGAAGGCCGGCGGCATGATCGCCAGCATCCAGGCGACCGGAAACGCCACCAGGATGGTGACGGCGGTGACGACGGCGGCGACGAGGAAGGTGTTCAGAAACACCCGCACATAGGTGCCGCTGCCGAACAGCGCGGCGTAGTTCTGCAGACCGGGCTCAGGATCGGTGACGCTACGCAGCAAAAGGGCGACGACCGGTACGACGAAGAACAGGCCGACCAGAACGACGGCCGGCAAGGCGCCGCCGCTGCCGGCCGATAGGCCGGCAATGGCGCCGCGTCTGAGAGAATTTCCTTGCATCGGCCGGTTCCCGTTACCCGAACGGGGCGCGGTTCCCGCGCCCCGTCGGTTTCTGTGGCGCTACTTGGTCTGCCAGGCGTACCAGCGCGTGGCGATCTCGTCGCGATGCTCGGCCCAGTAGTTCATGTCGAGGTTGATCTGGCCGTCGACATGAGCATCCGGCAGGGCCTTGACCGCATCGGCCGGCATCTCGGCCTTGGCCTTGGTATTGATCGGCGCATAGCCGCTGGCCTCGGCGAATTTCGCCTGGCCGGCCGGGCTGGTGGCCGCGGCCAGGAACTTCATGGCGCTATCCTTGTTCTTCGCCCCTTTCGGTACGACCAGAACGTCGGCGGCGGTTAGGTTCTGCTTCCAGGAGACGCCGACATCGGTTCCGTCCTGCTGCAACGCGAAGACGCGGCCGTTCCAGAGCTGGCCGAAGGCGGCCTCGCCTGAGGCGATCAGCTGCTGCGACTCCGCACCACCGCTCCACCAGACAATGTCCGACTTGATGGTGTCGAGCTTCTTGAAGGCGCGGTCGAGATCGAGCGGATAGAGCTTGTCCGCCGGCACGCCGTCGGCGAGCAGTGCGATCTCGATGACGCCCGGCGCCGACCATTTGTAGAAGGTCCGTTTGCCGGGGAACTTCTTGGTGTCGAACATGTCGGCCCAGCTCGCCGTGTCACCGGAGACCGCGCCTTTGTTCCAGGCGAGCACGAAGGAATAGTAGAAGCTGCCGACGGCATGCTCATTGCTGAAGCGGGGGTCGAGATCGGCCTTGGGCACGATCGCATAGTCAATAGGCTCCAGCAGGCCATCCTTGGCGGCCTTTATGGCGAAGTCCATCTCGACGTCGACGACATCCCAGGTGACGTTGCCGGCGTCGACCATGGCCTTGAGCTTGCCGTAGTCGGTCGGCCCGTCCTGGAGGACCTTGATGCCGGAGCTGGCTTCGAAGGGCGCTGCCCAGGATTTGGTCTGTGCTTCCTGCGTTGTGCCACCCCAACTGGTGAACGCCATTTCATCTGCCTTGGCGGCGGTCGCCGCGAGCAGTCCGGCCAGAATGCCGGTCAAAATCAGTTTCATTTTGTTCTCCTCTGTTGGTCTGTTCTTGTTTTTCTCAGTGCACCTGCGTCACACGCTGTTCAGCGCATGACGAAGGGATCGGGGATCGGCTCGTCCGAGGTCTTGATCCAGATGGATTTGGAGCGCGTATAGTCTCTGATGGCATCGAGGCCGCCCTCGCGGCCGAGCCCGGAATGGCCGTAACCGCCGAAGGGAACGAGCGGCGACACGGCGCGGTAGGTGTTGACCCAGACGACGCCGGCATGGATGTCGCGCGCCATGCGGTGCGCCTTGCCGAGATTGCTGGTGAACACGCCGGAAGCCAGGCCGAAGGGGGTGTCGTTGGCGAGCGCCAGCGCTTGTGCTTCGGTGTCGAAGGCAAGCACGCTGAGCACAGGCCCGAACAATTCCTCGCGCACGCATGCCAGATTGCTGTCGCCGGCATCGATGATGGTCGGCGCGTAGTAGAAGCCGGGGCCGCCGGGGCGTGTCCCTCCGGTGATCAGCGTGCCGCCCTTGGCGAGGCTTTCCGCGACGATCTTTTCGATCCAGTCGCGCTGACGTTGTGTGGCGAGCGGACCCATTTCGGTGGCCGGGTCCTGCGGATCGCCGATCCTGATCGCCTCGGCCTTGCGTTTCAGCCGGGCGAGGAACTCGTCCTTCACCGAACCTTCGACCAGCAGTCGCGAGCCGGCGACGCAGCTTTGGCCGGTCGCGGCAAAAATGCCGGCCACCACCGCGTTGGCGGCGCTGTCGAGATCGGCATCGGCGAAGACGACGACCGGGCTCTTGCCGCCGAGCTCGAGCGTCGTATAGGCGAAATTTTCCGCTGTGTTCCTGACGATCGCACGCGCCGTGGACGGGCCGCCGGTGAAGGCGACGCGCGAGACCAGCGGATGGCTGGTCAGGCGGCGGCCGCAATCCTGGCCGAAGCCGGTGAGAATGTTGACAGTGCCTTCGGGAAAGCCGGCCTGCTGGACGAGTTCGGCGAAGGCGAGCGATGGCGCCGGGCCATCCTCGGAGGCCTTGAGCACGACCGTGCAGCCGGCGGCCAGCGCCGGGCCGAGCTTGACGGCGGACAGGAAGAGCTGCGAATTCCAAGGCACGACCGCGGCAACGACGCCGATCGGCTCGCGGCGGATGGTGACGTCGAGATCCGCCTTGTCGATCGGCACATGCGCGCCTTCATGCTTGTCGGCGAGCCCGCCATAGTAGCGGTAGTAGTCGCCGACATAGGCGATCTGGGCACGGGTCTCGCGGATGATCTTGCCGGTGTCGCGTGTCTCGAGTTCGGCAAGACGCCCGGCATCGGCGGCGACGAGGTCGCCGAGCTTGACCAGCAGTTTGCCGCGCGTGGTGGCGGTCATCGCCGTCCACGGGCCCGAACGCAGCGCCCGGTGCGCCGCCTCGACGGCACGGTCGACATCGGCTTCGCTCGCCGCCGGCATCCTGGCCCATGGCGCGCTGGTCGACGGATCGATGCTGTCGAAGGTCGCGGATGGCTCGTCGAAGCGGCCGTCGATGAAGTTCCTGAAAAGAGCGTCGGTCATGGGCTCGCTATCAGAGGAAGGCCGGCATCACCCGGTCGATAAACAGTTGCAGCGATTTCTTCTTGCGTTCGTGCGAGAGCCCGCTGTCGATCCAGATCGAGTACTGGTCGTAACCGAGCGCCTCATAGGCCTTCAGCCGGGCAATGACTTCGTCGGCTTCGCCGATCATCAGGTTCTGCCTGATCTTGTCGGGCGCGTATTGCGGCATCGCTGCGATCTCATCCTCTGTGAGCGGCTCCAATACGCCTTGATGCACCGGCTTCTTGTTCTGGAACCAGGCGCCGAACTGGCAGTAGAAATTCGACAGGTCCCGGGCGAGCCGATCGGCGTCGGCCGCATCCTCGGCGACGAATGTGTGCATCAAGAGCATGATTTCCGGCCGGGCGATGTCGGGATGCGCGTCACAAGCGGCGTTGAAGCGCTGCATCAGGCTCGACACCTCGTCGTCGCCTGAAGCCAGGGGCGTTACCTGGACCTTGCAGTGGTTGACGACCGCAAAATCGTGCGAGTTCGGGTCGCGCGCCGCTACCCAGATCGGCGGATATGGTTTCTGCAAGGGCTTGGGCGAGGAAGTGGTCGGCGGGAACGACCAGAACTCGCCGGAGAGTTCGAAATCGCCGTCCCATAGGCCACGGATCGCCGGCACCATCTCACGCATGCGCTGGCCCGCGCCCCAGGCGTCGAGACCGGGGAAGAGACGTTGATACTCGTAACTGTAGGCGCCGCGCGCGATGCCGATGTCGAGCCGGCCGCCGCTGATGACGTCGGCCATCGCCGCTTCGCCGGCGAGCTTGATCGGATGCCAGAATGGCGCAACGATCGTGCCAGTGCCGAGACGGATGCGGCTGGTTTTGGCCGCCAGATAAGCGATGTTGACGAACGGGTTCGGCGAGATGGTGAATTCCATGCCGTGATGCTCGCCGATCCAGGCCGTCTCGAAGCCGGCCTGCTCCGCTTGCAGGACCAATTCCTCGAGCTCGCTCACCAGCTCCGAATGCGGCTTGGCGAGATCCGACCGTTCCATATGCACGAAGAGCGAGAACTTCATCTGTGGTCACCTGTATAGGAGGCAGCGGACGTGGGCGCTTTGCCTAGCGGCCTGACTTCGCCTTCCATCTCATTGCCGACATAGACGCCAAAGGCGTCCTGCATGCATTCCCTGACATAGCGGGTAAGCATCGAGCGGACCGCCGGATCGACGATCTTCAAGTCGCCGATCGCGTCGATGTCGACCAGCCGGATGCCACGATCGCTGGAGGCGGGCACATCGAACGTGCCGCGATAATAAACGTGCGTGCGCGACGAATTGCCAGCGTCGTCCCAGACGGCGAAAAGGAAGCCGAGTTGGGCCTCGATAGCCTTGGCGGCAAGCAGCCCACGGAGGCTTTTGCCATCGCCGGCCGAGCCCAGTCCCCGGCCGCGCGGCAGGTCGAAGCCATCAGCCGTTTCCAGGAACAGGACCCTGCCGCCATTTTCGAGGATGGCGCCGACATCGGTGCCGGGCTGGGCGGCGGCAAGTGCCTCCTGGCTGAGGCCTGGTGCGATATAGGCGCCGCGGCAGTAGCCGAGAGGCTGCGAGGAGTTGTGCTCGAAATCGCGTACGCGGCCGATAAGGATGGAATGGTCTCCCGCGTCGACCAGCCGCTCCATGTCGCAGTCGAAGGACGCGACCGAGCCGTCCAGCAACGGACTGCCGGTCTGTCCTGGACGCCAGGCCACGGAGGCGAATTTGTCGGCCGCTTTCGAGGCGAAGATGCCGGACGCCGCCTTCTGATCCTCATTGAGGATGTTGATGGCGAAGCTCTTCGAGGTGGCGAAGACGGGATGGCCCAAGGCTTTGTGGGCGATACAGACGAGTACCAGCGGCGGATCGAGCGACACCGAGGTGAAGGAGTTGGCTGTGAAGCCGCGCGGCTCGCCTTCGGGCCCGATCGTGGTGACGATGGTGACGCCGGTAAGGAAGGAGCCGAGCGCGCGGCGGAAGTCGCCGCTGTCGAAACCAGAAGTCACCGTCCCGTCCCCTTGCTCCGCTGCTTCGAGGAAGCCGATGATGCGGCGCGTGGTGCGGTCCGGTGCGGCCACCGCCATCATGTGCCGTTCGCCGGCAAGCACGATGCAGCGGCCATGCGGCGCCAACCGTGCCAGAGCGGCCGACATCGCTGGCGAGGAGTTCCTGTCCGCGGACCCGGTCATGAACAGAGCCGGCACGGCAAGCGTTTGCAGGCGCTCGGCGTGGTCGCCGTCGGCGCGGGCGAACAGGCGATAGGTGCGGGCGTAGCCTTCCGGGTCGACCGCGCTGAGCGCGGACGCCGTCTTGCCCGCCGCCGCCTCGAGTTCGGCGGGCACCGGATCCCCGAACCAGCGGGCAATGGTCTGTGCCGTGCCAGTCGCGTCGCCCTGGCCGGTGAGGGCGGCCGCGCGCTGGCGGACGGCCTCGGCCAATTCGGGTGGGCGCCGGAACACGGCATTCAGCGATACGATGCCGCGAACGCGCTGCGGTGCCCGCAACGCAAGCTCCTGGGCGACGAGCGCGCCCATCGAGTGGCCGACGACCGACACCTTGTCGAGGCCGAGATGATCGAGCAAGCGAATGGCCTGGTCGGCATAGTCGGCCAGTTCCGGGCTCGGTGGCGGGAGCGGCGACCGGCCATGGCCGAGCATGTCGATGGCGATCACATCCCAACTGCCGGCCATCCTGTCGATCTGCGGCTGCCAGATCGCGGCATTCATGCCGACGCCATGGATGAACAGTACCGGCGCGCCCGAGCCGGCTCGAATGAAGCCGGTGCCATCAGGCGCCGTACCCTGTCGAGCCCATGCCGATGCGGGTGCGTCAGCCATGCAGGTCTCCCACTTCCTTGAGGTCCTGGTAGCGGTCGCCGATACGATGGTGCGGCCGGCCGCCGATCGAGGCGCCGAGCGCCACCACCAACTCGTCCGGCGCCGGCGCGTCGCCGATCTGGAAATGCACTGTCAGGTAGTGCGAGCGCCTACCCTCGTCGTTCTTGTCCATCAGCGGGATCATGATCGGTGTGTTCGGGCCGCCGCGCAGATTGGTGAAGGCGAGATAGGTCTTGGCGCCCACGGCACGGCGGTAATGATTGCCGAAATGCAGCGTGTGGATCAGTGCCGAGGCGTGTTCGATCTCGCCCGACGTGCCGCAGATCGCGGCCTTGCCGTAGCCCTCGATGGCGTCGCCCGAACCGGCGATGGCGATGATTTCCCGGGTCAGCGTCTCTCCCAACACTGGCGCACAGGCGCGGATTTCGGGCGACAGATCGTCGGTGAAGCCGCGTCCGGCCCACGGATTGGCAAGCACTGCCGCGACGCCGATCAGGCGCAGCGGCCGAGGCGCTGCCTTGCCGCCCTCAATCAGCGTGTTTTCGGTGTAGGTGACGATCTTGCGAATGACGGGCTGCATGAAGTCCTCGGTCGTCGATGCCATATCATCTTATGGTATACCATGGTATGGAGCGCCAAGAAACTTGTCAATCGGCCATGGAATCTGTTTTCGTGGCGAGGCAGGAGACCGCCCATGTCAGACGACACGCTTCGTATCGACCGCAGCGCCAAGACCTTGAGAACACTGGCGCTGGAGCGCATGCGCGAGGCGATCATGGATTTCCATTTCCAGCCTGGCGAAAGGCTGGTCGAGCGGCCGCTTTGCGACCAGCTCGGCGTCAGCCGTTCGGTCGTACGCGAGGTCTTGCGGCAGCTAGAGGCTGAAGGCCTGGTGCAGATGATACCGGGGCACGGGCCGGCGGTGGCCAAGCCGGACCTTGGCCGAACCGACGAGATCTATGAGCTCAGGGCCCTGCTCGAAGGCATAGCCGCGCGTGCCTGCGCCATGTCGGCGACGAACGCGCAACTGACCCTGCTCGACAGTGCGCTCGCCAATCTTTTCGAAGCTTGGGCATCCGGCAAGCCAGCCGAGGTAATGCGGGCGACGACAAAGTTTTACGAAGTGCTTTTCGAGGCAGCCGACAAGCGCGTCGCCTGGGAGATCGTGACCGGGCTCAATGTGCGCATCAATCAGCTGCGTTCCATGACCATTCTTTCGGTTAACCGTCGCGGACCGGCGATTGCCGAAATGACCGAGATCATGGACGCCATCAGATCGCGCAGGCCCGACGAGGCTGAAGCGGCGGCACGGCGGCATGTCAAATCCGCCTGGCAGATCGCCCGCGCGACGCTTCGGCTGCCACCGGCATAACCGGCGCTGGCACCTGAAGCGGCTCAGGCGTCGCTGGCCAGGGTCGCGCGCAGCCATGCGGCGATGGCATCGAAGTCGATCGGCTGCGTCGTATCGACGTCGAACAGCGGCCCGCGCCGCAGCGGTTCGGCGCGCTTGGCCAGTTCAATCAGTTCAGGGATATAGGCAGCGCCGGGATGGCCGGGTAGGCGCTGACCGAGCCGGGCGCCATAACGTTCGGCCAGAACCTCGCCGGGCGCGTGGCACCAGAATTCGACTGTGTGTTCGACGCCGGCCTTGCGCAGATGATCTTCGAGCACTTGCCGCGGCTGGAAACCGAACCAGGCATCGACGATGAAGGTGCTGCCTGCAGGGGCGTGGCCGACGAGCGACCAGATTGCCTGGTAGCTGGCGCGGCCGAGCGTGCGATTGAATTCGCGGTCGGCGCCGCCGAGCACTTCGAGGAACGGATTCTTGACGGTATCGAGTGCAAGCAGCGGCCATCCCATGCGATCGGCGATGCCGCGTGACACTGTGCTCTTGCCGCTGGCCGGGATGCCGTTGACGAGCACGGCGCGTCTGGCGCGGCCAGGCTGAACGGAAGGCGATGTCGACGCCGTCGCCGAAAGCGCCTGCAGCGCGGCGCCGATCACACCGGCATCGTCGCCGAGCTGCGCCG
>NZ_JAPYKP010000048.1:0-36719 GCF_037179725.1 Mesorhizobium sp. Cs1321R2N1
CATCGCGCCGCCGAGTTGCCCATATGGCTGCATCGGTACAATTGGCACCGTCCGCACGGGAGCCTAAAGTCCAAACCGCCAATCAGTCGCCTGGGCCTGACCAAGGACAACCTGTTGAGGCTCCACATCTAGGCACCAGCGACGATAGGCACGTTCGGTCTTCGACCGGCCTTCATCGCCACGATCTAAGTCCTGCATCGCCCGGACCGCGTCGATATTGACAGCCGCAGCGAGTTCCGTCGCTAGGTGGGCGAAATGGGCGATTGCGGGTTGTGGATCGGCTGAATCATAAACTGCACCCTCGACCGCCGTCGAACGAAGGCCGTCGAATGCGTGCAGAGCCAGGATCGCGCGCTCGCGGTTATCGACCACCATGCCCGCATAGGTTTTGAGTCCAGAGCCGCGGTTGCCGCGCGCCATTGCAAAGCTTGGGATGACCTTCAGAGCGGCATCCCAGATGGCGATCGCATCGATCGAGCGGCCGACCTCGTGGAGGAGGTTCGCGTGGTTGGTGAGAATCTGGCACCGCCGGACCTTGTCGAGGCCCGCGAAGCCAGGATGGTTTGAGGCTCGCGACAACGCAAGCAATTCCGCCTGCCGCTCCGGCGCTTCCCACGACCAGGATCGTCGAACGTTCACTGTGTGCGACAGCGCCGCCCAAGCATTGGCTCTGAAATACTCGATCAGTGCTCTATCAGTGTTAGTGAGTTCGCGATTGGACAAGTCGCCGAGCAGATAGAGCGCGCGCTTAGCGCCACGCTCGAAAGACGCGTCCAACGCATCGTCGATCAACTCTCCAATGTGGACGATCGCTTGAGCGTCGCTCATCTTCGCGATGCTGCGCTCGCAGCGCTTGTTCAGCTGTTCGAAGCTAGGCTCCGTGGTCATCGCCTTCATCATTTGATCGACAGGGTGACTCGCCCTTAGGGCGAGAGCACGACGCGGAACTTCGCCTGGGTGGTCTTGAGCAGATAGAGTTCGGTCGTTGCCAGCAGCCGCAAAACGTCATCGGTGATGGAGGCAACCGAACCTCCTGGCTGGACAAGAATCATTTCGAATTCAAGTCTCGCGCGGCGCGACTTTTCCTTGAAATAGGAAAGGTCTTTCATCTCGCCCTTCAGGAAGCGACTATAGCCTTCGCGAACCCAGGTTTCCTGCCGCCTTTTCAGGTCGTGATAGAGTGTCGGAAGCCCGGCATGTTTCGCGATGATGCTCTTCTGCGCCTGGCCGCAGACGATGTAAAAGTTGCGGATATCCTGCGACACCCGCGCCTCATGAGCGCCCTTGCAGTGGACGAGGCACAACCGGATTGTGTTCTCGTCTACCTCTTTCAAGCAGACGAGGTCAGCTGCCTCGCCGTGACCGTCATCGTTGAAGATGACGTCGAACTCGCCCTTGAGCTGTTCGAACGTCCGGAACTGAATAGTCTTCTGGTCGCCTGTCTTGTGCATCGACTCCTTGTTCAGCTCGATACCATCCCAGTTCCACGCCTCCAGCTTGTCGCGCTGAAAGAGACCAGCGTCCAGCCTCACTGGAATGTGGTAGCAGTTGTAGGAGTAAGTCCCGTCTGCATAGCGAACGATGAAAGGATCCTTCTGGAGGTACTCCTCCAGCGGAACCGCCGGCAGCGTCCCGTGACGGAATCGAAGCGAGGGGCCGGAGATATGGTCGTGGCAGGTAGCCACCTGGAATCTCCTCGCTGATGACAAGGGCGTATTCGGATGTCGCGCTGTCGCTTTCGATACGGAAAACGATTTCGCCGTTCGGTCCTAAATCACCGAGATTCAGATCGACGGCGAAAACTGGGACTTCTGACGAACCAAAGATGACGAACTGCCGGTCGTTGAAGCGCATTTGCGCCTGTTCGCCCCATTGGGCCGATATCGGCCGTGCGGAATGCGGCTTCGCCAGTTTCTCCGGACGAAGGAAGTCGCGGACAATGTTGCTCTCGCTTTCAACTTCGGACGAGACCTTCGCCCACGTCGCGGCGGTCCATTCTATCCAGTCCGATATCGTCCCGGATTTTTGCTGCCAGACCTTGCCGCGGCGCTGGGTTCCTCCCCACAGGACGCGCTCTCCGTTCTCATATCCAAGGCAGGCAAGGTTGTTGAGCGAGGACTCGGCCTTTTCGATGCTGGCGAGTCCTTCGGTGACGTTAGGCCCGAAATACGAGGTGAAGCTAATCGCACCGATACGCGACGAACCAAGACTCTTCACCAGCGGCAGTTCGACATTATTGAGAATGTTGAAGATAGGCGTGCCCGATACCAGCGTGGTGTCGTCGTTTGTGACCGCCTTCGCGAGCTTCTCGGATCGCAACGCATCGTAGTCGCTCGCAAAAAGGCAAAGTGATCCGGCAGCCTTGTCCCACTTGAGGGTCAGGAGGTCGTAGATCGTGTCGTACACATTCTGGTAGTTGCCCCAAGCTACATCGCTAGAACGGCAGACTACTGCGACCAGAACGCTGTCCTGTTCACTCAACGCGTACCAGCTTTCAGAGTCTTTCTGAAGGACGGACTCAAAAGCCAAGGGATTCCAGTCCTCGCATTTCGTCCGGAAGAGCTGTGCTGAAAGTGCAGGCCGCAGGTTCCAAAGCGAAAGGTTGGCATGGAGATCGCCGGACTCTCTAAGCGCAAGTACCACGTCCTGCAGCCGCAGTTCCTGCGCGATTCTTTCCTCGCTTAAGCGCTTGATGAGAAGATCCCAGTCGGCTCCTTCTGCGTAGAGGTCGGCGAGTTTCGCCTCTGCGTTAGGGTCGGCAATGTTGGTGACGACTGTGGCCTCGCCGATTCTGTCGGCGGGGCCCTTGCGGGTGAAGCGGCCGATGAACTGAAGTGTTACAGCCAGCGACTTATGCGTGTCGTGAAGGGCCGCGACCTTGAGGTATGGCAGGTCGAATCCTTCTCCCAGCATGTCAACGCAAATGACGATCCGGGCTCCATCGGCTCCTCGATCAAAGAGCTGGGTCATAGCCTCGCGATTGGTCAAGCTGCGCCCGGGACCAGAGTATACGACGACCGGTTTGAGGTCCGGAGCGAGGCGCTGGTAGATGCGGCCCACCGCTTCGGCTCGGTCCTTTGATGACGTCCGCGCCATCAGCAGGTGATCGAGCTTCAGGTCGTCCCGGTCATGTCGGAGCGTCGCAATGGCTTCCTTGGCAATTGCGATATCGCGGGCTTCCTCGTCCCCATATTCTTCGATCGTTTTGAGGTTTATAGGACGGTAGTAGCCGGCGGCCTGGGCATCACCGAGCTTGTAGTTGAAGATGATCTTGCCATCGACGCGCTTTCCGTCGCGCCGGAACGGCGTTGCGGTGAATTGGAGAATACGTTTTGTAGCGAAGTGCTCCCGAACACCCTGCCACGTTCTGGCAGTGATGTGGTGGGCTTCGTCGACGATAAGATCAGAGCATGCGTCTGCGAGACGTCGGACGACCGCGGCGTCCGAGGCCTCAAGGACGTTCGGAAGGGCAACGATGACGTTTGCGTTCTGGATGATCGAGTCCAGTTCGTCCGTCGACCTTATGCCAGTGGTAATGATTGCAACGCGTGGCTTGGCGAGGTCGCGGGTGATAACCTGGGCCTCGGGCAGGACGCCAAGGCTGACGAACTTGCCAGCGATCTGGCTTCGCAGCGTATCGCTGGGAACGAGAACGAGCGTTAGTCCAAGCCGTCGGTAGACGAGCGTTGCCAGCATGGTTTCTGTTTTGCCGGTTCCGGTCGGAAGGACGACCGTGGCTGGTTCAAAGGCGGAGCCGACTGCAAAGTGAGCGGAGATCGCGTGCAGCGCGCCTATCTGCGGGGTGCGCAGGCCCGGAAGGTCGTTCTCCTCGTCCTCGGTTCGAAAATCGAACCTATTGATCCATGACTGCAGGACCTTTTTCGGCGTGTCGGCATAGGTCGCCAATTCGCCTAGGGAATCCCATTGGATTTCAAAGGTCTCAGAAAGGTTATCGAGGTCGTCGACGCCTAGTGCCACGACCACAGGCAGCGGCGTGGATATTCGGCGCGCCCCCTTTCGGCGAAGGAGAATCTCGCGGTACGGATGACTGAGTTCCGTGGTGATGAGATCGTGCCCTTTGATCTGAGAGGGCGAGATTCGAGCTTTGGTGGCAGCGCCGCCGAAGACACGCTGAACGATGCGGTTGCCGCCGACCTTCAGGCCGCGCTCTGGAAGCGCGGGGAAATAAAGAGTGCCGCGCCAGGCAACGAACAGGCTCATATCACAATGTCGACCAGAGTTGAGCAGTACTTTCCATATGCAGTCTCCATCTAATAATGACGAAGCCTGAAAAGGCGAATCAGCACGAATGAATTTCGTCCCTTTTGAGGGTTATGAACAGAAATATGTGTTTTGCATTCGGATAAGCAGTCGACTTCGGACGACGGTAGCAAATCATGGAATTCGCCAATGCTAGACAACTCTATTGGCACGAGGTCACACCTTTGCTGGGTTGTCTCGCCGCTGCAGAATTGGGCGCCCGCGGTTCGCTCATCGGTACCCAAAACCGCAGTCAGCTCCGGCGCCCCGGGAGAGGACCTATCCCGTGCCGTCGAAACCATTCGGCTGGGTCGACGCGGCAATAAGGTAATTGCGGTCGATTGCGAAGTTGCCGGTCGGAACACCGACAGTGGCTGCAAGGAGCGTCTCGGTGTCCTCCAAGGCTTTCCAAGTGGGAGGAGTTAATCGCGATCAATGTGCAGTCCGATAGTTGCTTTTCTTAGAAGTTTATCGCCATCTTGTCTTGCGGAAGGGGTGATGCGCATGCGCAATGTGAAGGGGACACGACATAGTCTTCGTAGCAGCCGGCAGCTGTCAATCATTGCCCAGGATCCATCTGTCAAAGTTGACGATCGGATTGTTAGAGCATCGATTGATGTTCCCGCCGAAGAACTGTTGCCGGGTCCACGCGGCTACAGGGTTGTCGTCGTAGACTATGATGCGACGGCTAATGCCCTCTATCAGCCGGCGAGCTTATCATCGGGGCTCGAAGGGGAGTACGCAGACCCTTTTCAGGAGGCGCCGGATGAAGCGCTTCTTTCTGATCCGCGGTTTCACGCTCAAAACGTCTATGCCATTGCTATGCGTATTCTAGCTCGCTTCGAGTTTGCCCTTGGCCGGCGGGTGCAATGGGGATGCGAGGGCCATCAGCTCAACATCTTGCCACACGCATTCGCCGAGCCAAATGCTTTTTACTCGCGCGATGATCGATCGTTGTTTTTCGGTTATTTCGAAAGCTTTCCCGACAAACAGGACAACACGCATACAGTGTTTTCCTGTCTGTCGCATGATGTCATCGCTCACGAAACCACGCATGCGATCCTAGATGGCCTGCGCTCGCGTTATCTCGAACCGTCGTCGCCGGATCAGGGCGCCTTTCATGAGGGTCTTGCAGACGTCGTCGCACTCCTTTCCATTTTTGCGCTTCCTGATGTCGTCAGCGCCGCACTCGATGGAATGGCCGGCGGAGCATTGATCGACCAGGCGCTGCTCGAAAGGGACACGCTCGCCAATTCGGTCCTCTTCCGCCTGGCAGACGAAATGGGACAAGAAATGAGTGGCGTCCGAGGTTGCGCGCTGCGCCATTCGATCAAGCTGTCGCCCGGTAAGAATTACTTGGATGATCCAGAATATCAGGAGGTTCATAAACGCGGGGAGCTGCTCGTTGCAGCCATGTTGCGCTCATTCCTCGACATCTGGATCAGTCGCCTGAGCCGCATCGGTACGATCGTCAACGGGCAAAAGGATCGCTCGCTAGTCATAGAGGAAGGTGCGCGTGCCGCAGACCATCTTCTGACCATGGCCATTCGTGCCATCGACTATTGCCCACCCATCGATCTTTCATTTTCCGACTACCTATCCGCTCTTTTAACCGTCGACCGTGAAGTCGTACCCGACGACCGCTATGGCTACCGGGACGCGTTGCTGGAGAACTTCAAGGATTTCGGCATCTTTCCCAGCAAACGGGCCGCCGCTGACGGAACTTGGCTGCGTTGCGACGACGAAATGATCTATAGCCGCACGCATTTCGACTCGATGCTACGGGATAACGAGGAGGTGTTCCGCTTCGTGTGGGAAAACCGAAGAACGCTAAAGATCGGCGACATCGGTTACATCGAGGTGCAATCGGTGCGCCCGAGCGTGCGTATCGCGCCCGACGGTTTCGTTTTGCGCGAGACGATCGCCGAATATGTGCAGGTCCTGACAGTCACGGCCGGCGAGCTTCGTCAGGATTTCAACGTCGATGTCCCAGACGGCATAAAATCTTGGCGTCCTTTGCGGCTGCTCGGCGGCGGAACGCTGATCTTCGACGAATATGGCCAGCTGAAGTATCAGATCGCCAATCATCTGTTGAAGGATCGGGGAGACAAGAAGCGACAAGGGGACCGGCTCGCTTATCTCTGGAAACAGGGCCTTCTGGATACGAAAAATGACAGGACAGGGGATTTCTCCGCTCTGCATCTCGCGCGAAGCGGTGTGCAGGAGAGGGCCGGATGAAGCCAAGCCGCGTAGTCATCACTTCTTACCAAGTGGGTTTTGGCGACTGCTTCCTGCTCTCGTTTGAATACCCGAACGAGCAGCGGCATGTCCTGATGGATTTCGGTTCGACCGGGTTGCCTGATGGCGTCCCGAAAAACCAGCTCGAGCTGATCGCCAATAACATTGCCGAGCGGACGAAAGACCAGAGATTGGCGGTCGTCGCTACCCACCGCCACAAGGACCATATTTCCGGCTTTGCGACGAAGAAGCAGCGATCATCATCCGGAAAGACGATCGCGGACCTGAAACCGGAACTGGTTTTGCAGCCGTGGACAGAGGATCCGAAACTAGCCGTCAATGCCAAGGGTCCGTTGCCGCCAGGAGTATCGCTCTCCGCCCACCATGTTTCCTCGCTGGCCGCCATGCAGCGGGTTGCTGGCGCGATCTTCAGCGAAGTCAAGCGCGTCCGATATCTGTCGCCTTCACTACGCCAGGAACTTTCTTTCATGGGCGAGAACAACCTTGCCAATCTCGATGCCGTCGAAAACCTGATGACGATGTCCGCCATCCGAGAATATGCGAAAGCTGGCGATAAGACTGCGCTTGAAGACCTGCTACCCGGTATCAAGATCGACATCCTGGGACCACCCTCAATCGAGCAGTCCGAAAAAATCACCAAGCAGCGCAGCCGTGACCAGGACGAATTCTGGCACCTCATGGCTAATGCTGCATCCTCCCTCGGCCCAACAAAAGTGCAAAGGGTTGCTCCACTCTTTCCCGATTTTACAGTTGACCCGACCGCTGGCCGTTTCCCGATAGATGCGCGTTGGATCATCAGTCAAGCGAAGCGCCTACGCGCCGACCAAATGTTGAGACTCGTGCGCATCCTCGACAATGTGTTGAACAATACGAGCCTGATCCTACTGTTTCGCTGTGGATCAAAGAGCCTTCTTTTTCCGGGTGATGCGCAGATCGAAAATTGGTCATTTGCGCTAGGCCAGCCTGCGGTGCGGGAGAAACTCAAAAAGGTCGATCTCTACAAAGTAGGGCATCACGGCAGCCTTAATGCGACACCGAAATCGCTGTGGGATCTCTTTGACCGAAAGTCTGCCGAAGAGAATCCAGATAGGCTCCAGACCCTGATGTCGACAATGGCTCACAAGCATGGGGACGAAGAACGGCGCACGGAGGTTCCCCGCCAGACACTAGTGCAGGCGCTTGACCGCCAAAGCGCGCTCTTCACAACGCAAAGCCTGAATGAGAACGAGCTCTTCCACGAAACCTCTTTGGATCTGTCATGAGCGAGATGCTAGCCCTCCCTCCGTCAGGTCCGCTGGCCAGCAGTCGAAACCTCGTCATCTGCTGCGATGGAACCTCCAACCAGTTCAGCGAAGACCGTACTAATGTAGCCAAGCTGTGCCGCATTCTCCGCAAGGATCGCGATCGCCAGCTCGTCTATTACCATCCTGGGATTGGCACCAAGGCCCCACCCGGCTTTGTCACGGGTTTTGGCACCAAGCTTGCGAAAGTCGCCGGGCTTGCGTTTGGCTATGGGCTGAAGCGCGACATCGCCGACGCCTATATTTTCATCATGACGCATTTCCGCCCAGGGGATAATCTGTTCGTCTTCGGCTTCAGCCGCGGCGCCTACACTGCGCGTGCGCTGGTTGCCCTCATCAAGATGTATGGCCTTCTGATGCCCGGCAACGACGCGCTGGTTCCCTATTTGGTGGATATGTTTTGGGCAATCGGTAAAGCACGCGAAAACAAAGAGCGCCGCGACGCCTACTTCATGCTTGCAGCCGACTTCAGGCAAGAGCTTGCGACCCCAGATTGTCGGCCGCATTTCGTCGGGGTTTGGGACACGGTCAGTTCCGTTGGATGGATCGGTTCACCCACGGCTCTGCCATACACGCACGACAATCCGGATATCGCGGTGCTGCGTCATGCCGTCGCTTTGGACGAGAGGCGGGCATTTTTTCGCACCAACCTTGCCGCAACGCCTGAGGGTAAGGACGTTCGGCAGATATGGTTTGCCGGCGCCCATGGTGACGTCGGCGGCGGTTATAAGGAAGGTCAAAGCGGACTGTCACGCATTGCACTAGGGTGGATGCTCGAGGAAGCGGAAAAGCATGGGTTGTTGTTAGAAGACGCGGCCAAAGGCGAACTGCTTCAACAAATCGCCGTCGATGCCGAAAAGTACGACCTTCCGATCCACGACTCCATGACCTGGAAATGGTGGTTTGCGGAGTTCGTGCCGAAGCGGCGTTACGACGCCTCGACGGACCGCAAGGGCTGGCGCATCAATATCTTCGGCCGAAGAGAGCCGGGACCCGATCCAATCCTCCACGATAGCGTTTGGGCGCTACCTGGCCATCAGATCCCGCCGGGATCGAGAAGGGTATCCAATGTTTGGCCGGCTGAAGCTGACTAAACGCACTATGAATGGCATCGACACCGGATCTCTGACGAAACTCTCACAATAGAACCCAGGCGGCGCGAAAAATTGCTGACCGATTACGAGCCTTGTACAGTTGCTGTGATGCGCATAGAGATGCACGAGAGAGCGCGATCAGCGGCAGCGGAGACGCCGTCAAGCGGCTAGATCATTGAACTTCCTGAGGAAGGCCTCTTGGAGCGATGCATCGGCCGTTAATGCGATACCGTAGTTGTTGATGTAGCCTTCGATAACGCCCTGGAAGCTGTCGCGATAAACGATCTTCTTCTGGCGGTCGATGGCGATGGTGCCGGTCACCCAGATGATCCAACCGTTCTTCGTTCTGGCCTCGTGCAGCAGCGCACAGCGAACGTTGCTGTAAAAATCTTCTGCGTCGCCCTTGGAAAATAGTTTGTCGAAAGGTGCAGTCTGAAAAAGGAAATCGACAAAGAGTTCGCGGCTGTTTTGGTATTCATGCGGAGGCTGCGCTCTCTTGTGTCGATAATTTTTGCCGGCACGGGTCGCCGCAAGAAACTCGATCAGCGCGCACTGGATCGAAACGATAGTGAAACCCTCGCCTTCCCATTCACCTTTATCTCGCACTAATGCGATGGGCTTGAGATAGCGGCTCCGCAGCCTGCCGAGGAGAAATTTGTCGAAAGCTTCGGCCCAAATACTGGCGTCGCCACCAGGAACGAGTTGCTTGGCAAATTTCGTCCAATCGTCCTTCGTTTTGCCCGGAGCGATAAGCTCGGACCGAGCGCCGCCACTGGTAACAGTTGAGCTCAACGCTGGTCTCCTGACTGGCGACTTAGGCGCTCATGCTCCGACATGAGGAAGGTCACGTAGCTGCGGATGAGATTGCAATAGAGCCTGCCATCGGCAGGTCCGATGGTGATACCGGATTTGAGGTCGATGCCGTGGCGGACGCCTCCTCCAGTCGGCGATGACAGATAGCCGTGAAGGGCGCTTAGCCACGTAAGGACTTGCTCCAGCATCGTTCCCTTCTGGTGGCGCCTGAGTTCGTTCGCGATTTTGTTGAAGTATCTTTCTTCAACGGTTACCCCGCCTGCGTTCAGCCCGCGAAAAGCCGTCACGACCGACTCCATCAGCCACAGGATTTCCGCCACCGCTTGCCTCGGTCTACCCTCGGCAAGCAGTTGTTCTGACTGTCTGAAGGATTCGCTGATAATCTGCTGCGCCTTTTCGTCGAGCGATTCATATCGCTCCGGAACGGGGATCGGCTTGTGAATGCCGGTGGCCACTATACGCGGCGGATGGAGTTCATATCCCGCATTGTGTTCCGCGAGCACTCGATTCAGACGGGCGACGTCCGGCAATGCGATTTCTGGGTTGCTGCGCAAAGCCTCGCATGCCTCGTAGAACGCATCAATGAACAACGGTGCGTTCTGCCCGGCAGAAACCATGCTGTCGTAAAGGTCGGATTCCGCCCAACTTACATCCGAACTCGAATATGCGGTTGCTCCGTACGAGTTGGAAAAATAGCTCTTGAAATGCTCCAGGATACGTTTTCGCGAAGGACCTTGTGACGCGATGATGCCGGCGAGCGAGTTGAACTCGTTTACCACGGCGCGTGGCATTTCTCCGGGCGAGTCAAATCTCCAAACTGCTTCGAACTGCATAGCGTACCCCATCACAAACTACTGCAAAAAGGGCTGACCTTGCAAAGCCTATGGCGGCCTTCAAGATCGCCGCGCTGGCAGCCGTTGCATTATTTTGCTGGCAGCGACCTCCGTCGACTACGTGGCCGGGGGCGCGGAATCGACCGGGAAGAACCCATAGCGACCAACGCCTTTGATCTTGGTGAATTTGATCGCTTGCGCTGACACCTGAATATCGGACGGAGGATCGGTGTTCTCGACGACCAGAACCTGCCTGTCGTCCTGCAGCTTTGCTAGGAATCCGTAGAAGTGAGAATTCAGGTCCGTGCCGCTGAGGTCGTCGCCGTCTCCTTCCGGTTCGCGGTAGGAAAGCAATGGAGAGTCAAGGACGATAAAACCGGGGTGCGGGGTTTCGGAGTCCCTGCAATTCTGGAGAAGGCTGACCGTGAACGCTGCCTGTGTAATTGCGCGCAGCCCCTTGCCGAACGATGTTCGGTTCTTTCCGTTGATCACGAGGTCCCGCGTTTTGGCTTCGAAGTGAACGCGGTCGATCTCGGGAAAATGCCACGCTTTCAGAATGGAGAGTACGATACTGGCAAATTTGTCGGCAGTCGTGCTGGGAAGGTCGACCTCGCTGAGACTGTTGCCACCGTCGCCGGATGGATCGCCTTCCCGTTCCAGCGCGGCCTTGCGTTGCTCAAGGTCAGATAAGCCGCGATGGATCGCAAGAGCTTCGCGGACTTCGCCGTCCTTGTCCGCAAACTGTCTGTAGGCTGTTCTGAGCTGACGAAGATTGGGAGCGACCACCCGATCTATCTCGCCCGACACCGACGCGAGCTGGTTCTCGAGAACCGGAAGACGGCGCTCGAAGCTGACGGCTTCTTTGCGCAGTGTCGTGATCGTCTGCCCCAGTTCGTTTTGGCGCACTTCGATCTTGCGTATTTCGGACTGAGCGGCGGCAACAGCCTTATCGACATCGAAATCGCATTCGGCTTTGCGATGGTATTCGGGGGCCGAACCGCAGAACGGACACACGCCGGCGCCAAGAGCCCCGAACAGGCTGCCTGCTTCTTCTATACCGCGCAACCTGTCGGTATCCGAGCGATAGTGAGCATCGAGTAGAGTAAAACGGTCGAGAAGGGAGGTTATTTCTGTAAGACGGTCGCGTCCTTCCTCGACTTTGCGTGCGATATCCCTGCGGCGAGCGGCAGCGTCCTTGAACTCGGTTTCGGATACGGCGAGAAGTTCGCCTTGCGAACGCATGGACTCGCCAAGCCGCTCGCGCTGGGCTTCCAGCTCATCCGGCGGACCGGCCAGTTCTTTCACCTGACGGCGATGGCTTTCTATCAATTGATCCAGCAGGTCGAGCTGCGCGTTGCGGCTTTGCTCCTCCGGGGTTCGCGGCTGTGCGGTCGCGAGGCTGGAGTCGTCGACCCCCGTAAGCAGCAACTTGAAGACGGAGGTGTTCGTCGTGTCGGCTGTGTAGTTGCCGTCGGAGAGCGGCGAGCGCTGCTGGATAATCTCTTCCTCGTTGATAATCACCAGGCGGGCAAGGTTGCGGAAGCTGAGGCTGTTCGTGTCACCGCGCTTGTTTCTGCGCACCCGCTTGTGGGCGAGGTCCAGCTTTACAAGCAGGTAAGCTGAAAGATTTTCGTCATTGCGGTCGCTATGCATATCGGCCAGCGGGGTGCCCTCGCCTTCGGGCAGCGTATCGGAATAGACGCCATCGAAGAGGCGGAACGCGCCGCCCTGCGTACTCCTGACAAGCGTGAACTGCTGCCCCTCAAGCGTTTCCATTGCGAGCATGATCTGGTCATAGCCGACCCGTTCCGGAATGTCGCGCAGCGGCCCTTTGCCGCCCAGCATGAAGTCGATGGCATCGACTATGAAGGATTTTCCGGTATTCGAAGCGCCATAGACCACATTAAGGCCGGGGCCGAAAGCGATGGTAGCGCTCTTGCGGGCGGGCCCATGAAAACTCAAATGCCGCAGGCGCAATCCTTTCGTCATGCGGACGCTCCAAGGCTCCGTTCGACGTTCTGGAATTCGACAACCCAGGTATCGAAGAACTTGCGCATCAACGCATCGAGGGCGGAGTCCGAATAGTCGGCGAGATGATAGACAAGCCAATCAGCGCGGCTCTTCAGGGCAGTCAGGTAAGGAGTTTCCAAAGAATCGAGGAACATCGCGGCCGACTCACCGGCGCGATAGGAGATTCCGTTCTCGTCGATGATGCGGACGACGAGATCGCGCGTCATCATCAAGTGCAGCGCGTCCTGAACCACACGGCGCCGGACTTCCGTTGCCGGCGTTTGGATTGGAGTTGTCGGATGGAGGTCGTCGGGTCCACCGAGTTGATGCGTTCGGACCAGCAGGTAGTCGAAAGCCGTTAGTCGCTGGATGTCATAGGCGCGCGGAAATGCAAAGCCGAGAACCGCGACCGCACGAACACCTGCTTCAAGGGGGCCGTTGAAAGTCAGCGAAAACTGGTCGCGCGCTACTTCGTCCATTTTAGACGGTCTTCATTGGCAAGTTGATGGCATATACCGCGCTTATCTTTCACGAGTGCGCTCCCACCCAGCGGATGGCCGTCGAGCAGAACATCTTGCGCTGCCTGTGTTACAGCCTTGACGCGCTCAAACCCGTCAGCATGGTCGCTATCGGCGGTGTCCGCTACACCATGATAGATTTCATCCTGCAAGCCCTCGAATGTGCCGGGCTCCACTTTGTCCCGAACAAAGACGCGTAAAGCTTCCGCGTGGTAGAAGCATTCGCGCTGCCGTTTGAAGTGATCTTCGAGCGGCTTCCACGCCTTTAGCGCGGCCAGGCCGGGAACGTCCGTTTTGGTGTGGTCGGCGTAGGCTGCCAGCAGGCGAGCCACATAGACGCTCTCGTGCTCCGCCAGATCGGACGGCGGTGCGCCAACGACGGGCCGTGGCGGCAGGCCGCCGCCGAAGCGTGTGATGAAATACTGGGTGGTGCGATGTTGCTCGATGATTTCGCGGGGCGACACTGGCTGGAAGATCGAGAAGTCGAAGGCATCGACATATTCGGCGAACTTTCCTTCGAGCTTTATGAGCTGCGTTGCGGTGATCTTGTCGGCGACAGCTTTCGGCCACGCCTCGATTAGCGCCGCCTTTAGCGCGGGACTATTCGTCAGGTACTGGGTGAGCGTCGTTCCGGTGCCGCGCGGCGCGACGAAGTAGTAGGCACGCGGCGGTGCAAACTCGCCGCGAAATGAATACCAGAGCATCTTGCCGATTTCGGGCCACGCGGTGCCGGGTGTGATGGCGTCGCGATAGTGTTTGCATTGGTAGTTTTCCCAGACGCCTTGCAGATAATTCTTGTCTTCGAACCCGGCGACATCGATGCCGCGATCGTTCGCGCCGGTATAACGCAGGACCTTATGATACTTGGTTTTGAGGGACGAGACCCACTCGTCGATGAAGGTCTCCCATTGCGCCGGATCGTAGATGACGATGCGGACCAGGGGCTCGATTGGCGGCCCGCTCTGCACCTGCGTTGGTGAGAGCATCGTCGGGCTCGGCGGCGGCGGCGCTATTTCGGCAAAATCCGCTGCCGCGCCGTCCATCGACGGCGCGGCAGCGTCGCGACTTGAAGTCAAGATTTCTGAATCGCCCACCATGTTTCTATAAGAAGTTCGCGCCAAGTTGTTGTCAACAAGCGTTTAACTCGGTCAACCAGGTAATACCCAAGTGTAGCGGCGACCCGGATTTGCGCGGCGATCCCTGGCACGGTCGTCTTCTCGAAGGTCTTGTGATAGTTGGCCATCAACAGGGCGCAGTTCTTGGCCTTCGATACCACGAATTCCAGTAGGGCGACCTTCGGTTGAGCACGATGTCAGCTGGCCGATCCGAAGATTTTGGCTATGTGGTGGGCAAGACCCAGACGATTACCTCCGCGCCGCGCGGATGCCCTCCGTGCCTAACTATAGAAAACTCCCCAGCTCGTCGTCGGATCGCTTGCCCATCCGCTGCAATCTCACAAGATCGGGAGCTTAGTGCGGGGTTCCTCGATCTTCAAAGAATCAAGGGCTCACCGAGCTCGTGGAACGGCCGCGTTTCCACACGGCTACCAAAATCGATGTTCTCTCTTTGTACTCAAAAAGTCGCATAAAAAGGCAGTCTGGAACCCTTGGTTCGGAATTCGGCGTGTTCGCACGGCGCTCCTCGCCGGGGGCAGTCGGTCCCGCGTCCCGCCTTCGGCGGCGCTATGCTGACGCTCCTTCGGCTACCCTTTTAACCGGTCTCGTCGCCGCAGTCGGTCCCGCGTCGCGCCTGCGGCGCCGCTATGCTGACGCTCCTTCGGCTGCTTCATTCTTGGAGGGAAGCCGGGCCAAGGTGCTCTTTGCGCATGAGGATATCCAACACGGCCAAACAACCCGACGACACTCACACGCGAGGGGAGAGATGGTCTTGGCCATCTCTCCCCCGCGAATGCCGTCTGCGCAGAGCGAGGCCGCCCGCTCGCAAGGCGGCAAATGATCCTCATCACTTGAACTGATCCGAGCCGCCCCGCTCGCCGCGCAGCCCAGCTCCGCTCGCCGGCATTCGCCCCCCTCTCTGCCGCGCGCTCACGCGCCCCCGGAAGGCATGCCGAGGGGCATGCCTTCGGCATGTTAAGAGAAAGGACCCAGAACCATGACCATCCATGCAAAGAACGTCGAAACCGGCACCGTTAGCCAAAGCGGCACCGAGGTTTTCATTCCGCTGAACAAGCTGAAAAAGTCGCCGCGCAATGCGCGCAAGACCCCACACAGCGAGGCGATCATAGAAGCCTATGCGGCGAGCATCGCCGCCAAGGGTATCCTGCAAAACCTCGTGGTCGAGCCGGAGCTTGATGGCGAGGGCGCAGAAACCGGCTTCTATCTCGTCACCATCGGCGAAGGCCGCAGGTTGGCGCAACTGCTTCGCGTCAAGCGCAAGCAGATCAAGAAAACCGAGCTTGTCCGCTGCATCGTCGACACCGTCAACGACGCCCACGAAATCAGCCTGGACGAGAACGTTACTCGCGAGGCGATGCACCCAGCTGACCAGTTCGAGGCGTTCCGTCGCCTCAATGAGGAACGCGGATGGGGCGCGGAAGAAATCGCCGCCCGCTTCGGTGTGACCGCACACGTGGTGCGGCAGCGACTGCGACTTGGTTCTGTCAGCCCCAGGCTGATGCAGGTCTACCGCGATGGTGATCTGACCCTTGACCAATTGATGGCCTTCGCCATCACCGAGGATCATGCAAGGCAAGAGCAGGTTTTTGACAATCTCACCTACAATCGCGATGCCTATATCATCCGCCGTGAACTGACGCTGACTCATGTCGCGGCCACGGATCGCCGCGCTATCTTCATTGGCGCAGGGGCCTATATCGATGCAGGCGGCATGATCATCCGTGACCTGTTCACTGATGATCGCGGTGGCTTCTATAATGATGCGGCCTTGCTCGACCGGTTGGTCATCGAAAAGCTGCAAGGCGTCGCGGAATCCGTCAGGCAGGCCGAAGGCTGGAAATGGGCAGACGTTCATATCGACTATCCGCATGCGCATGGCCTGCGCCGCACCTATCCGCAGCCGGTGGCTTTGTCGGAGGAAGAAGAAGCCGCCTACGCCGCAGCACTGGAAGAGTTCAACCGGCTGACGGAAGAATGGAACAGCGAGGAGGAATCGCCCGACGATGTCGATAAGCGTTTTGGCAAGCTTGAGGTTGAGATCGAGCGCATCGACGCTTTGCGTCACGCCTATGACCCGGATGTCATCACGCGCGGTGGGGTGTTCGTCGTCCTTTCTCATGACGGGAAGGCACGCATCGAACGCGGCTTCATCCGCGCCGAAGACGATCAGCCGGAGACGGAAGTGCAAGAAGGCAGCGAGGGCTACACCATCAACGGCGATGGCGAGATCATCGAGGAAGGTATCGGACCGGACCGTGGTGATGGAGATGACGAAGCGGAGGATGCCGGCAAGCCGCTTTCCGATCTTCTCGTCCGCGATCTCACCGCGCACCGGACGCTCGGCCTTCGCCTCGCGCTCGGCGAGCAACCGGACATTGCACTGATCGCCATCACGCATACCCTTGCCGCGCAGGCCTTCTATCAGGGTGTGGAAGCGCACTGCCTGGAAATCCGCCCGACCAGCACCTACCTCGCTGGTCATGCGGATGGCATCGAGGACACGGCGGCGGCCAAGGCGCTGGCGGATCGCCACGCTGAATGGGCGGCGGACATGCCGGGCGATGTGGTGGACCTTTGGGGCTTCATCGTTTCGCTCGACCATGCCAGCGTCATGGCGCTGTTTGCGCATTGCGCCTCGCTCACGGTCAACGCCGTGAAGCAACCTTGGGAGCGCAAGCCGCGCGCTCATGAGACTGCCGACAGGCTGGCAACGGCGGTCGCGCTCGACATGGCGGCACATTGGAGGCCGACCGTGCGCACCTATCTCGGGCGTGTAACCAAAGCGCATATCCTCGCTGCCGTATGCGAGGCAGTGAGCGACGAGGCGGCCGAGAGGCTTGCCGCCTTGAAGAAGCAGCCGATGGCCGAAGCCGCCGAGCAGTTGTTGGCCGGAACAAGCTGGCTCCCGGCACTCATGCGCACAACGGAGCCCGCTGCGCTTGGAGAGCCGCGTGACGTGATCGGTGAAGCAGCGGCGGCAGCAGACGAACGGTCGGGGGTGGACATTGAGCCTCCTCAGGGTGAGACGGACTTGGCCGCAACCGATAGCGGGAGCGCGGCCGAGGAAGGCGAACCGCCCCACATTGCAGCCGAGTGATAGGCAAAGGCCGGAGCTGCTTCGGCGGCTCCGGTTTAGTTGCTTTGATAGGCACTAGAAATTTCCGGCCGCGCTCCGCGCGGCCGGGGGCCTCGACAGCACGACACCATCAATCGGAACAACGAAAAGCCATTCCAAACGCGACACGCTTCAATCCCACGACGCGGCGGACGGCGGCGGACTTTCTCGCCGAAGCTCTTGCGAGGCACGCAGGCTTCACGGTTGGCCGATCACGCGGCAACGCTGCGGAGGATCAGTTGCAATGCATCGTTATGTGCTCTGGTCTCGACCAAGCTCGCATAGAACGGAGCGGGGAAGCTCGGATTATACGCTTGGTGAGACGGCAGTCGCTGCGCTGGCGAGGTATCAATTTCCGTGCCGCATCGAATGCAATGGAGGGCAGGGCAAGGCAAGGAGCGTGAAAGTCTCGGCCTTCCATTGTCACCGTCATATTTAGCGGGGCAGAGATCCCTACCTTGCCGTGAATTGGCTTCCGTGCTGATCCAGGAGCCTTTTGCGCTGTGAATCCGATTGATCGCCCGTTGCGGCGGTTCCTCTTCATGTGCGGGCAAGCCACGCCCACGGCGTCCTCGAATGGATTGGGTCTGACCGAAGACCGGCTTCGCCTCGATCGTTTCCCGCAACAGCGGCGCTGCGTTTTCTTCCCCTGTCCGCTGCGCGGCCATTCCTCGCGATTCAAGAAAGCCTCGCCCTGCCGTCTTCCACTTCGTTTCAGCCCCTTCGGGATGCGGACCGATCGTCTCCAGTCTCACGACCACCATCGAGGCCGCGATGGGCGCGGCTCGAGCAACAGAAGGAACACCGCAATGGCTACGATCGGCATCTTCACCAGCACCGCAAAGGGCTTCAAAGGCTCCGTCAAGACCCTCAATCTCAACGTCAAGACCGTGGATTTCGTCCCCGCCGAGGGCGACAACGAAAAGGGTCCCGACTACCGCATCTTCGCAGGCGCCACCGAATTCGGGGCGGCATGGAAGAAGACCTCGCGCGAGGGCCGCGACTACCACTCGGTCAAACTCGACGATCCGAGCTTCCCCGCTCCGATCTATGCGAGCCTGGTCGAGACCGAAACCCAGGGCGAGTTCTCGCTCATCTGGTCCCGCCGCGCCGCCGAGTGAAATCGGCTCAAACAAAAAAGAAACCCCGGCGCGCCGCGCCGGGGCTTCACCATGCTCGGTCCGCCACCGCCCGATCGTAACCAGTTCGATGGGACAGGCTAGGCCTTGGCAGCAACTTTGCGTGTTTTCTTGACCGGCGACTTTGCAGCCGGCGAGGTTACGGTCGCGGCAGCAGCGCGAGGTGCCCGTTTGGCTGCTTCTGGCGCCGCAACCTTGCGTCCGAGCCCGGATGCTTTTGCCAGAACTGAGCGTGCGGCTGCGTAGTTCGGCGCCACCATCGGATAGTCTGCAGGCAGGCTCCACTTCTGCCGGTATTCCTCGGGGCTCAGATTGTAGTGGACTCCGATATGGCGTTTCAGGGATTTGAACTTTTTTCCGTCCTCGAGGCAGATGATGTAATCCGGCGTCACCGACTTCCTGATCGACACCGCCGGCTCCTGCTTGACCACAGATTCCGCCACTGGCGTGCCTATCCCTTGCAGAGCGGCATGAATATCGCTGATCAGCTTCGGCAACTCGCCGACCGGCAGTGGATTGTTCGATACATAGGCGGAGACGATATCGGCAGCGATCGATACCATATCCGTTTGGCCGCCTTGTTCGGCTGAAATGGTCATGCAGTTTTCCTCTTGTCTTATCGGACGCACTAAAGACGTGTGATTTACCCGCTCCGCCAATTTGGCAAATAGTCCGTTTCCTCTCTACAATCCACTCCTCTCGCCAATATTATAACGGTAAGCTTCGCTTTCATCGTTCTGATCGACTGCGGATAACCTTGCCGATCCATTGGGAAGCGAGGAACTTCCCCTCGCTTCCCCGCCACTGCCGCCTGTGCAGAGCAGCGCCGCCGGCTCGCAAAGCGGCCGACCAATCGGCCACCATCACGATCAATTCCATCCGCTCCGCTCGACCGTGCAGCGCGGCTCCGCGCGCCGGCAATGGCCCCCATCACTCCCGCGCGCTCACGCGCCTCCGGAAGGCATGCCGCAGGACATGCCTTCGGCATTGAAGGAAAAAGGAGTGACCCCAATGAACGTGACCACGACCATCGGCGGCGCCGACAACAACCATCGGCAGCAACCCGCTTCCGGCGCCTTTGGCGTCGACATCTCGCGCGGCGAGCGCATCGGGCGCGTTTCCTCGGAATGGTTCTCGCGCCCCGACGTTGAGCGGTATCTGTCGCTCACAGAGCTTTACGATGCGGTGCGCACCCGTGCGGGCCGTGCCACCGCCGTCGAGAGCCGCGCCGTCCGCGTCGAGGCAAGCCGGGACAATGCCGAGCGGCTTTCGCTGATCGTTCCTGGACAGGAGCAGATGATCGCGCCCACGCATTGGAGTTTTGGCCAGCTGTGCAGCCTTGTCGGTGCGCCCGCAACCTACATGCGCCAGCTTCCCGCGCCGTTGGCAGGCATCAACCTTCAGCACGGCTTGCTCAATCACCGCGCCGAGCTTGTCAAAACCTTGGAGGCGGAGGACGGACGCATCGAGCTTCGTGCCGTCACCGGCCCTGACTATGGCCGCATCTGGGATCATGAACTTGTTGCTGCCGTCATGAAGATCGCCGGCAACGGCACCGGTGACACCATTTGGAAGGTACCGGGCGTGCTGGACTGGGCAACCATGATGCATAATCCCTTCGTGGACATCACCAAGGACACCACCACGCTTTACGCCAGCGACCGCGACGTGTTCCTGTTTCTGGTGGACGACACCCATCCGATAGAGGCGGGACGCCTGCCGAACGGAGAGCCGGATTTGTATTTTCGGGGATTCTATTGCTGGAATTCGGAAGTCGGCAGCAAGACGCTTGGCATCGCCTCTTCCTACCTTCGCGCCGTGTGTATGAACCGCAACCTGTGGGGCGTCGAAGGCTTTGAAGAAATTAGCATCCGCCATTCCAAGTTCGCGGCGCAGCGCTTTGCCCACGAGGCGGCACCTGCCTTGACCAGTTTCGCCAATTCCTCGCCTGCGCCGTTCATCGCCGGCATCAAGGCCGCTCGCGAGAAGATCGTTGCTCGCAGTGATGAAGATCGGGAAACCTTCCTCCGCAAGCGCGGGTTCTCAAAGGCTGAAACTGGCAAGGTCATTGATTCTGTCTTACAGGAGGAGGGCAGGCCACCCGAAAGCGTTTTTGATTTCGTGCAGGGCATGACAGCGCATGCGCGCACCAAATCCCATCAGGACAGCCGACTTGAGCTTGAAGGAAAGGCAAAGGCATTGCTCGAAAAGGCAAGCTGACCGTCCGACACTGCGCGGCTGAACACCCGGCCGCGCAGTTGATTGCCAATCGCCAAACCCGGCTACGGTGCCAGGGCATGGCCGCCGCTCGCCGGGCGCCCGGCTCGCGATGCGACTGTGGTCAACGTTGCGACGGGACCTGCGACGGGACCACGTTTTACAGTATCTGCAGTCATGATTTGATCGCTAGCGATGCTTCGATTTCGCGTTTCGAACCGCAACGACCTCACTCAAGATCTCGTGCGGATCGAAGCCGATCGTTTCGGCTAGATCGAGGAACTCAACAACGTCAATCCGTCGGCCTCCGGATTCGATAGCCGCGACCACCGACTGATATCTATTGATGGCCTTCGCCAAATCAGCCTGGCTCATCCCGGCTTCCTTACGCTTGTCGACGATCAGTTGGACAAGACGCACATGTCTTGGCGATCGAAGCGTCTTTTGCATGTTGCCGGTCCTTGACGAAGCCGGCAGATCAATTAAATGGAAATTCGGATAACCAGAAAAACTGATAATCTGATCACTTCATCGATCAGTTGTGAACTCGTCGAGGTGAAGGGCCGTGTCGCTTCCAGGATTCAAATCGGGATTTGCCAGTACCATCGATCAATGTGTCGGCACACGAGATCGCAATGCTTAAACCACTCCTCGACCCTGACGTTGCCGATATTGCGCCGGACGCGTCAATCCTGACGGGTTACGACGAGGAACGGCTGCTCACCTACATCCGTCTTCTTGATGCTGCGGCCGAGGATGCCGACTGGCGCGAAGTGGCGAGGATTGTTCTGCACATCGATCCGGGCAAGGAACCGGAACGGGCATTCCGGGCATGGGAAACGCATCTCGCTCGTGCGCGATGGATGACCACCAACGGCTATCGTTATCTGCTGGCCGGTGGCGCACCACACTAGGCACCGTCGAACCTGTAGCTGTGCTGAATCAGCAAAGCGGTTTGCCGACTCTCCGACTACCCAAGCGAACTGGCGTCTCGGAAGCTGATTGCGAAGCTCGCTGCCGAATGCGGGCCTCCGATGAGGACCGTTGCCATGTCGCACAGCGATTGGACCGATCCGGCGGCATACGAGCACATGCGCGGCTACGAAGCCGACAAGTTTGCCGCCGAGTACCTGATCCGGAACGTTGATTTCGCCGCCGAATGCGACCGGCTGGCTTCGGTTGCACCGGCAAGCGGAGAACTCATCGGCTCGACGGACTTCGCCACTCGTTGGGGCGCGCGATTTCGCGATCGTTGGTGACGACCCTCTAGCACCTGAACACATCGTCTGGACGGAAGAGGCCTCACCACGGGTTCTTCGCGCTACGGGGTCGAGGGGCGCGGGGTCCTCGCAGCCGGCCGTTCAACCTACCCAACTCAGAACGGCTCACAGCTGGACCGAAGACAAGCAAGTTCATGTTCTCTGGCCGTTCGCATCGGCCACGCATCACATCGTCTCTAGTGAACCTGACGGTCTGCTTGACATCAACGCCATTGTCCTCCCGCTTGATGCGAATTTCGAAACGAGGCTCGACGCCGCTCGCCGGTTCTGGCGGGCGTTGAACGGCCGTCCACACGGCACCCTATATGGTTCTCTGCCTCAACAAACCAAGCTGAGACACATTCTCAATCTCCGCACCTTTGATGGAAGGCGCGCGCGGGCGCCCTATCGCCGGCTCGCCGAGGAGCTGCTCTCCCGGGAGCCGATCGCCCCGCGCGACTGGCGCGACCATCACCTTCGTCACAAGGTACGGGCGATCCTGCGACGGGCGGATCTCCTGGTCGCCGGCGGCTATCGCGACCTTCTCCTCTATCCCCAGAGCCGAAGCCGCAAATCCGACCGCTGAGATTTTCGGCTGGGTAGCAAGAACGCGCCCGCGATCTTTGCCCTCCCTCCCATTTTCTCAATTCGGCCATCGTCCCTTTCGCGCGTCCCGGCAGGCCAGGACGACAGCAGAACCGAATGGAGATCAAGCGATGTCGAAGGGTCCCGCGGACGCGCCCCAAAAATATCTTCGGACAAAGGAGGCCGCACCCATCGTTGGCCTCTGCGCCCGAACACTGGAAAAACACCGGACCTACGGCACCGGTCCAAAATACCGAAAGGTCGGCGGGCGCGTGCTTTACGACATTGATGACCTGCGTGCCTGGATCGAGCTTGGCGCGCGCACGTCCACCAGCGACACGAACGCCATCTACGTTCCGCCCGCCAAGCCGCATGCGGCGCGCGCGCCGGCCTACGCCGGCAAGTCGCGCTGAGACTTCCAACTGCGGGTATGGACATGCGCCCACCACCGACAGACCTGGAGCCGAATGCGCTGTTTCATGCGCGCCCCGGCACGATGGCGTTGCGCGACGCGCAGGACCTGATGGCTTGGCCATTCTTCTCGCTGGCCAAATCACGCCGCGTCAGACCGATCGATTTCCGCATGGGCGAAATCGCCATCCGAGTCGAGGCAACCATCGAGCACGGGATGGCGACTATCTGGGACGCCGACATCCTGATCTGGGCCGCCTCGCAGATTGTCGATGCTCGTGACAAGGGACTGCGGACCTCGCGCCTGATGGCGGCCACGCCGCACGAAATCCTCACCTTCATCGGTCGCGGCACGTCCGCCCGCGAGTATCTGCTGCTGAAGGCAGCGCTCGATCGTCTCCAGTCGACCACTGTCGCCACCTCGATCCGCCAACCCACCGAGCGGCGCATGCACCGCTTCTCCTGGATCAACGAATGGAAGGAACGCGCCGACCATCGCACTCGACCGCTTGGGATCGAGCTTGTCCTGCCTGACTGGTTTTACGCCGGCATTATGGTCGACGCCTTCGTGCTTACCATCGACCATGCCTACTTCGACCTGACCGGTGGCATCGAGCGCTGGCTCTATCGTCTCGTACGAAAACATGGCGGCCGACAGGCACATGGCTGGTCATTCGACCTCCGCCATCTCCACATCAAATCCGGCAGCCTGTCTGCCTACAAGCGCTTCGCCTTCGAGGTTCGCGGCATCGTTCGCCGGCAGTCGCTTCCAGGCTACCGGCTTGCGCTGGGCGTGACACGAGCCGGCGAACCTCTGCTCACTTTCAAAGCCTGCCATTTCGACCCCTTCGACCGTTTCCGCAGGGCCAGGACGGCGGAGGACAAGCTGTGAATCAACTCGTCATTTCGGGAACCCGACGGCACGGGATTTCAGGAACCCGATCCTCGTCATTTCAGGAACCCAAATCGGGATCAACCCATGGAATCCAAAGCCGAAATCGCGTCTCTAACTTATCTAACTTCGAATCCTTTGGATTCTTTCTAACGGAACGCATGGTTCCAGAAGACTGTGGAGGACCGCCGCGAAGTGACCATCGGTTAGCGCTTGGCGAGATCAAAATCCGCGCAGACGCCTGCGGGCCCGCCGCTCGTTCAATCAGATCGCCGGCCAGTGCGAGCGCTTGTCTTCTGCACTGGAGGAGGCCATGAGCGGCCTCACGCATGTCGAACTGCTCTGGCTGAAGAAGCGGATCGAGAACTACATCCGCTTTGGCAAAGCCGTCGACAACAGGATCGTCGACAAAAGCCGCCGGGTCGTCGCATTCGCCCCGGGCAGCATCTTTGCCTTCGTTCGATGGACGGCCAATGATTTCGGCACCGTCGCCTCGCGCATCGACATTCTGCGCGCCGTCGGCCCGGGCAAGCGCTGCTCGACGATCGCTTATGTTCGGCCTGGCGCTGACATTTTGCTGACCGCCATTAGCTGGCCGAACGTCGAGAGAGTGCTCGAGATCATCGATGCCGTCGAAGCGCTCGACATCGACGCCATAGACGTTCCACCGGAATATTGGCGGCACGTCCATAGCCGGCTCGCCGCGCGGGAAAGTCCTCGGCCTTACACACGGCAGCGGCATGACGCGTGGCTGCTGCGCCGCCGGATCGAGCCATGAGCCCGCGCGGCAAGATCTTCGCTGGAATGCTCGCCGGCGCGACGCTTACCGTCGCTCCGGCCTTGATCAGCCATACGCCATGGCTGATCTGGAATGCCTCGGCGAGCGTTCCGATCGGGCTCTATCGCATCGCGCCTGGCCGCAAGATCGATGTCGGCGACATCGCCGTCGTCATGCCGCCCGAAGCGCTGGCCGGCTTCCTTGCCGATCGCAGATATCTGCCACGCGGCGTGCCGCTCTTGAAGCATGTCCTGGCACTCGGCGGACAAACCGTTTGTCGTCGTGGCGCTGCCATTATCACGCACGGCAAGATCTACGGAACTGCCCTTGAGCACGACAGCGAGGATCGACCGCTGCCGGTCTGGCAGGGCTGTCGTGTGCTTGCCGATGGCGAAGTGTTCCTCATGAACTGGAATGTCGCCGATAGCTTTGACAGTCGGTACTTCGGCTCAGTCCCCATCACCAACATCGTCGGTCGCGCGGTCCCTATCTGGACCACCGACCGCATATCGCCGGCGCCGGATGTGTCCGGCGAAGCGTCTCCCGGCAAGCCATGGCGGCTCGTCTCTCACCACGAAAGGGATATCAGCATGAGTCAAATCGGTACCTTCACCCGCAACGAGGACGGCTTCTTCGGCAACATCTGCACGCTGACGATTGACGCCAAGCTCGCCATCCTCCCCGTCGAGAAATCGGACGCGGAAAATGCGCCGGAGCACCGCATCTATTGCGACGGTGTCGAGATCGGCGCGGCGTGGGACCGCACTGGCGAGAAGGCTGGCGCTTACCTCTCCGTGCTCATCGACGATCCCTCGTTCACGCAGCCGATCCGCGCCAATCTCTTCCAGGTTCCCACCGAACAGGACGTGTGGAACCTGCACTGGAGCCGGCCGACCAAGCGCGACGAGCGAGCCTGAGTCCGATGCTTCGATCGTGCATCGTCGAACTTATCCTGACAAACCCTTTGATCGATCGAATGCCGGTCAAACCCTTCGACGCGATCGCCTGTCAGGCGGCTGTTGCGCGCAGCGGGGGTCAAGGGCGACCGGATGGTTCTCCATCGATTGAGGCGTTGTTTGCGCTGCCATTCGTGGGAAGCAGGTCCGGTCGGCGGAGCCTTGCCCTTGACGGAAGCGAGCACGTCGGCAGGCTGTCGGCGTCTCGGGACGCCGGTGCGCGCGCCACCAATCACCCCTGCATGGCAATGCTCTCGGTATGTGCGTTGCTCTTGCTAAGTTCTGCGGCCGGCGCCGCCGATGCACCGTCACCACCCGTGTCAAAATCCTGCGCCGTAAGTGCGGTCGGGACGAGCGGCGAGTGGTCCGCTTACGTCTGTGAGGCTGCCAAACTTTTCGATCTGCCCGAGCGCTGGATACGCGCCGTGATGTATGTCGAGAGCGGCGGGGATGTCCGCGCAGTCTCTTCCGAAGGCGCGATGGGGCTGATGCAGATCATGCCGGCGACATGGCAAGAATTGCGCATCAAACACAATCTCGGCAAGAATCCATTCGCGCCCCGTGACAACATCCTGGCCGGAGCGGCCTATCTGCGCGAGATGCTCGATCGGTTCGGTCCGAAGGGTTTTCTCGCCGCCTACAATGCAGGACCTCAACGCTATCAAGAGCATCTTTCCAAGGGTCGCCGGCTGCCTCGTGAGACGATCGACTACGTTGCGAAGCTTATGCCGCTGATCAAGGGAGCCGTCGAGATCCCGCCCCGCTTGCGAGGATTGGGAAGCAGGTCGAGCGCAGGTCGCTCGCAGCTTTTTGAGTGCGGAGCTGCTGCGATGAATCAGGCCGTTTCGTGCGGCAGCGGAGGCGTCGGTCGCGTCGACGAAACTGTGTTTACGGAGATCCATTCAGCCGACATGCCGTCGCAGATCGATACTGCAGTGAACGATCTGACCGCGATTGAACCGCCGCCGGACACTGCGTCCGGAGATGCTGGTCCCTCACTCAAGCCGGTTGCGAAAAACCTCTTTATCGCACGATCACTCGGTGCATCGCGATGATCGCCGGGCTTTTCGCAAATCGCACTTCGGCCTGTTGTGTCGCGCGATTGGCGGCGGAAGGCCAGTTCATCGGGGAAGTCGGGGAGGGATGGCGAGATAAAAGGCCGCGAGGTGCGGCTGATGGCGGTCGTGGGTTTTCAGTGGGTTACGCGCCGATAACGCGATGTGCGCAACATTGCCGCACATCGCGACTTCGTGGTTTCAACAACGATTTCAGGAGCTTGGTGCGATGTGCGGCGGTCCTGCGATGACAAACGGGGACGATTTCCGCATTCGGCCGGGCCGCATTCGCTCGACCCGCGCCCAGCAGTCCAGGCCTTTCGTCGCCCAGGCGCTCGCCGCCGCGCAGAAGGCTGGCGGCCACGTCTCGCGATCCGGTAGGATCACATCCGGCAATCGCTCGAGCTTCGGCCGCGGCATTCGCGCGACGATTCAAGCCAACCGCCTGCTGACGGGACGCTCCCGCATCACAGTCATCAAGACGCGCGTGGTTCGGCACCTGGCGCGATCGGCGCCACTAGCGGCTCACCTCAGCTACCTCCGGCGCGAGGGCGTCACCCGGGACGGAGAGAAAGCCAAGCTGTTCGGCCCATGGACCGACGACGCCAATCCGAAGGACTTTGCCGAGCGTAGCAAGGACGACCGGCATCACTTCCGCTTCATTGTCTCGCCCGAGGACGCGGTAGAGATGTCCGACCTGAAAAGCTTCGCCCGCGAGCTGATGGGCCAGGCGGAGAGGGACCTCGGCACGAAGCTCGACTGGGTGGGCGTCGATCACTGGAACACCGACAATCCGCACGTGCATATCATCTTGCGCGGGCGAACCGACGACGGTCAGGACCTCGTCATCTCGCGCGACTATATCAGGCAAGGAATGCGCGATCGGGCGCAGGACCTCATCACGCAGGACCTGGGGCCGCGCACCGACCAGGAGATCCGCCGCAATCTCGAACGGCAGATGGAAGCGGAACGCTGGACCAATCTCGACCGCCAGCTTGCGCGCGACGGCTATCGAACCGGTGTCATTGAGATGGCGCCTCGTCCCGACCGCCAGCCAGACGAATTCCATGCGATAAAAGTCGGACGACTTCACAAACTCGAAACCCTCGGCCTCGCCGATCAGGTCGGCCCCGGCCAATGGGTAATGTCGGAGAATGCCGAAGCGACGCTGCGCGAACTCGGCGAGCGCGGCGACATTATCAAGCGCATCCATCGCGGCCTGACCGAGCGCGGCATCGAGCGCGCGGCTGCGAACTATGTGCTGGCTGGCGAAAGTCTCGATAAGGCCATAGTCGGCCGCCTGGTCGACCGTGGCCTCGACGATGAGTTGAAGGGTACGGCCTATGCCGTGGTCGACGGCACGGACGGACGCACCCATCACATCAAGCTGCCCGACCTCGACGCCGCCGGCGACAGCGGGCCGGGCTCGATTGTCGAGCTTCGCAGGTTCGACGATGCGCAGGGTTGCCGCCGGGTGGCACTTGCGGTCCGCTCCGACCTCGACATCGAACGGCAGATCACCGCGACCGGGGCCACCTGGCTCGACCGTCAGGCGATCGCGCGCGAGCCGGTGGCTCTCGGCGGTGGCGGCTTCGGCGCCGAGGTGCACGACGCCATGGACCGCCGCGCCGAGCACCTGATCGGACAAGGTTTTGCCGAACGGCAGGGCGGCAGCGTGGTTTTTACCCGAAACCTGATCGACACCCTGCGCAAGCGCGAGATCGACGCGCTGGGCGACAAGCTCGCCGCCGAGACTGGGGCCCCCTTTGCTCGATCCACCAGCGGCGACTATGTCGCCGGCACTTACCGCCAGCGTTTCGCGCTCGCATCCGGTCGCTTCGCCATGATCGACGACGGACTCGCCTTCCAGCTGGTGCCCTGGTCGCCATCGCTGGAAAAGCAGCTCGGCCAGCATGTCTCAGGCGTGGCACGCGGCGATGGCGGCATCGATTGGAGTTTTGCCCGCAAGCGCGGGCTCGGGCTCTGATCCGTCGTCATCATGCAGAAAGGATCATCCCATGTCCGCCGCCAAAATCCTTTGGGGCCAAATACTCATTGTCTTCCTGATCGTGCTCATCACGACCTGGGCATCGACGCAATATGTGGCCTGGCAACTCGGATTTCAGCCGCAGCTTGGACCGCCATGGTTCGAGCTCGCAGGGATGCCGGTCTACTTGCCCCCAGCGTTCTTCGCGTGGTGGTTTTCCTACGACGCCTATGCGCCGGAGATTTTTACCAGGGGCGCTTTCATCGCCGCATCCGGCGGGTTCATCTCGATCGCTGTCGCCATTAGTATGTCGGTTTGGCGAGCTCGGGAGGCTAAGAACGCTGAGACCTATGGCTCGGCGCGCTGGGCCGAAAAAGCCGAGGTCGAGGCGGCGGGACTGCTCGGTCCCGAAGGTGTCGTGCTTGGCAAACTCGAACGCGATTATCTTCGCCACGACGGGCCAGAGCATGTGCTGTGCTTCGCGCCGACCCGATCCGGCAAGGGCGTCGGCCTCGTTGTGCCTTCGCTTCTGGTCTGGCCGGGTTCCGCGATCGTCCATGACATCAAGGGCGAGAACTGGCAGCTCACCGCTGGCTTCCGTGCCCATCACGGCCGCGTCCTGCTGTTCGATCCGACCAATGCGAAATCCTCCGCCTACAACCCGCTGCTGGAAGTGCGTCGCGGCGAGTGGGAGGTGCGCGATGTCCAGAACATCGCCGACATCCTGGTTGACCCCGAGGGCTCGCTTGAGAGACGCAACCACTGGGAGAAGACCAGTCACGCCCTCCTGGTGGGCGCCATCCTGCATGTCCTCTATGCCGAGGCCGACAAGACGCTCGCCGGCGTCGCCGCCTTCCTGTCCGATCCAAAGCGGCCGATCGAGTCGACGCTCGCCGCGATGATGAAGACGGCCCATCTTGGGCCGAGCGGTCCACATCCCGTGATCGCCTCGGCCGCGCGCGAACTGCTGAACAAGTCCGACAACGAGCGCTCCGGCGTGCTGTCGACCGCCATGTCGTTCCTTGGTCTTTACCGCGATCCCGTTATCGCCGAGGTGACACGCCGCTGCGACTGGCGCATTGGCGACATCGTCGGCGGCAATCGCGCGACCACGCTTTACCTCGTCGTCCCGCCATCCGACATCAGCCGGACCAAGCCGCTGATCCGCCTGATCCTCAACCAGATCGGCCGCCGGCTCACCGAGGATCTCAATGCGAAGTCGCACCGCCACCGTCTGCTGCTGATGCTCGACGAGTTCCCGGCACTGGGACGGCTGGATTTCTTCGAGAGCGCCTTGGCTTTCATGGCGGGGTATGGCCTGAAGGCGTTCCTGATCGCCCAGTCGCTGAATCAGATCGAGAAAGCCTACGGCCCGAACAATTCGATCCTGGACAACTGCCATGTGCGAGTGAGTTTCGCGACCAATGACGAGCGCACGGCCAGGCGGGTGTCCGACGCGCTCGGCACCGCCACTGAGATGAGGGCGATGAAAAATTATGCCGGGCATCGCCTGTCGCCCTGGCTCGGCCACCTGATGGTGTCGCGGTCCGAGACCGCGCGGCCGCTGCTCACCCCCGGCGAGATCATGCAGCTGCCGCCCACCGATGAGATCGTCATGGTGGCAGGCACGCCACCGATCCGGGCGAAGAAGGCGCGCTATTACGAGGACGTCCGGTTTCAGGAGCGGATATTGCCGCCGCCGCTTTGGGCGAAATCAGAGACTGCGCAGACGGACGACTGGAGTGTGCTGCCGCTCCCTGTCCGGCCGCAGATTGAGACGCCTGGTGTCGACAATGGGCGTGTCGGTGACGAGGATCCGACGCAATCGGAGCGCCGGCATCAGCCGGAGTTGAGCAAGGCCCAGACTGTCGAAAAGAAGGAGCCGATGGACAATGAGTTCGTGCTCGATGCAAGCGACGACATGGAGGACGATGCCGTCCGCATCAGCCGGATGAAGCGCATGATGCAGGGCGTCGCCCGGCAGGTCTCGCTCGATCCCAACGACGGCATGGAGCTTTGATCGTAGTGCTGAAGAAGCCTCCCAAGAAACAGCGCCTGTCAGTCTATCTCGACCCGGACGTCATGAAGGCGCTGGCGGCCTATGCGGCACGCCGGGATCAATCCCGGTCGCTGATCGCGGAGGCAGCAATCGCGTCCTTCCTGTCACCTGATACCGCCGAGCGCCAGGAGGCGGCAACCATCAAACGCCTCGACCAGCTCGACCGCCGGATAACCCGCATCGAACGGGATCTCGGCATTTCGGTCGAGACGCTGGCTGTCTTCGTGCGCTTCTGGCTGACCACCAATCCACCATTGCCGGAACCGGCCCAGGCTGCAGCGCGGGCCAAGGGTGCGGAACGCTACGAGGCCTTTGTCACAGCCCTTGGACGGCGCCTCGCCAAAGGTCCGAAATTGAGACAGGAAATCTCGGAGGATATCTTGCCTCAAGATGGCGTGAATTAGATCGGCGCTTCTTGGTCCTGGTCGTCCGCCCAGCGGACAGTGTTAGCCGCCGCCTCATCGGTCCTACCGACACAGCCTGCTGACGCGGATGATTCTCCGGCGGGATAGCGAGCCGGGCCAGCCAGTGAGGGCGCCTGCACCGCATTCTGCAAGTCGCTTCACGTCGCCGCGCGATCGCCGGTTTTGCTTGTTGCAAGGCACCTGTTCCTGCCTCTTCTAATGATCCCCGATCGCGGCTCGAACCAACTCGCCGCGCGGAAACGGGGATCATCGTGGCAATCAATTATCAAGGTAGGGAAGCCGTCTCGCGCGGCGCTCGCATGCTGCGGACGGCGCTCGGTCCAGCGATTGCCGGCTATCTCGAAGACCCCGCCATAGTCGAGGTGATGCTGAACCCTGACGGGCGCCTATGGGTCGACCGGCTGAGAGAGGGACTGTCCGCTACCGACGACATCCTGAGCCCAGCCGATGGCGAGCGCATCGTGCGGCTGGTTGCCCATCATGTCGGCGCGGAAGTTCATTCCGCCGCGCCTCGCGTTTCAGCCGAACTGCCAGAGACGGGAGAGCGGTTTGAGGGATTGCTTCCGCCGGTCGTGGCCGCGCCGACCTTCGCTATCCGCAAGCCTGCCGTTGCCGTGTTCACGCTTCAGAACTACGTCGCGTCTGGCGTCATGACCGAGGGCCAGGCCGACGTGCTGCAACTCGCTGTCGCAAGGCGCAAGAATATCCTGGTTGCGGGCGGAACGTCTACCGGCAAGACCACTCTGGTCAACGCGCTGCTGGCCGAAATCGCGAAATCCTCGGACCGTGTCGTCCTAATCGAAGATACCCGCGAGCTGCAGTGCGCAGCGCCCAATCTGGTGGCGCTTCGCACCAAGGATGGCGTCGCGTCGCTCTCCGACCTCGTGAAGTCCTCCCTACGTCTTCGCCCCGACCGCATCCCGATCGGTGAAGTACGTGGCGCGGAAGCGCTCGATCTCTTGAAGGCGTGGGGCACCGGACACCCAGGCGGCATTGGGACTATCCACGCCAGCTCCGGGCTTGGGGCGCTGCGTCGGCTTGAACAGCTGGTTCAGGAAGCTGTCGTCACCGTTCCGCGCGCGCTGATCGCCGAAACGATCGACATCGTCGCCGTGCTTGCCGGCCGCGGTTCGGCCCGCCGCCTCGTCGAGATCGCACTCGTCGACGGGCTCGATCCTAGCACTGGCGACTACCGCATCCTCGAAGCCAAAATCGAAGCCGACCCAAATCCGAATTCACAGTCCTCTGGAGCCTCAGAATGAATCCGATCTCCTTCGTTTCATCGTCTACCCGTAGAATTGGTGCGGCACTTGCGCCGGCCGCCGCTACCGCCGCGGCCGCGGCCATCATGACCGTACCTGCCTATGCCGCCGGCTCCTCCATGCCGTGGGAGCAGCCGCTTCAGCAGATCCTGGAATCGATCGAGGGACCGGTCGCCAAGATCGTCGCCGTAATTATCATCATCGTCACCGGCCTGTCGCTGGCCTTCGGCGACACCGCGGGCGGGTTCCGACGGCTGATCCAGATCGTGTTCGGACTGTCGATCGCCTTTGCGGCGAGCTCGTTTTTCCTGTCGTTCTTCTCGTTCGGCGGCGGAGCGCTGATCTGATGGAGGACGAAGTCCGCGGCTTCTTCGCGCCGGTCCACCGTGCACTCACCGAACCGATCCTGCTCGGCGGCGCGCCGCGGGCTGTCGCTATTCTCAACGGCACGCTGGCCGGCGCGGTCGGGCTCGGTCTCAGGCTCTGGCTTGTGGGCATACTGATCTGGGCGATCGGACATTTTGCGGCCGTTCTTGCGGCGAAGCGCGACGCCCAGTTCGTCGACGTGGTTCGCCGGCACCTTCGCTATCCCGCGCATTTCGGCTGCTGAGGGCTTCTCCGCAATGATGAACCTCGTCGAATATCGCAAGCGTTCGAAAAACCTCGCCGACTATTTGCCCTGGGCTGCATTGGTGGCGCCGGGAGTCGTCATCAACAAGGATGGCTCGTACCAGCGAACCGCCAGTTTTCGCGGCCCCGATCTCGATAGCGCGACACCGGCCGAACTGGTCGGCACGACGGGTCGCCTCAACAATGCGCTACGCCGTCTCGGCTCCGGCTGGGCGATCTTCATCGAAGCCGCTCGGCTTGCGGCGCAACACTATCCGGCAGGTCTTTTCCCCGACAGCGCTTCGGCATTGGTGGATCTCGAGCGTCGGGAACAGTTCGAGGGCGAGGCTGATCAGGGATCGCCCCGATGGGGCGATCGACAGACGCACGGTGAACTGTTCGAGAGCAGCTATTTTCTGACCTTCGTCTGGTTGCCGCCGGCCGAGGAAGCATCTCGGATGGAGAGCTGGCTCTATGAGCGCCGGGAAAAAAGCGGCGTTGATCCGCGGGAGCTCTTGAAGAGTTTTGTCGATCGCACCGATCGCATCGTAAACCTCATTGAAGGCTTCGTTCCCGAGGTCGACTGGCTCGACGATAGCCAGACGCTGACCTACCTGCACTCGACGGTCTCGACCAAGCGCCATCGCGTGCGCGTTCCCGAGGCGCCCATGCATCTGGACGCCTTGCTGGTCGACCAGCAGCTGGCTGGCGGGCTCGAACCGCGGCTCGGCGAATCCCATCTGCGCACGCTAAGCGTAATTGGATTCCCGACCACGACCTTTCCCGGAATCCTCGATGAGCTCAACCGACTTGCCTTTCCCTACCGCTGGTCGACGCGGGCAATCATGCTCGACAAGACCGACGCGACCCGCCTGCTGACCAAAATCCGCCGCCAGTGGTTCGCTAAAAGAAAATCCGTCGCGGCGATTCTCAAGGAGGTGATGAGCAATGAGGCGTCGGTCCTGGTCGACACGGACGCGGCCAACAAGGCCGCCGATGCCGATGCGGCATTGCAGGAACTCGGCTCCGACCAGACCGGCGAGGCCTACGTCACCGCGACGGTGACAGTGTGGGATCTCGATGCAGGAATAGCCGACGAGAAGCTGCGGCTGGTGGAAAAGATCATCCAATCCCGCGATTTCACTACCATCGTCGAGCGGGTCAACGCCGTCGAAGCCTGGCTCGGCAGTGTCCCCGGCCATGTCTATGCAAATGTCCGCCAGCCGCCACTGTCGACGTTGAATCTCGCCCATATGATACCCCTCTCCGCGATCTGGGCGGGGCCGGCAAGTGACGAGCATCTTCGGGCACCGCCGCTGTTCTTCGCTAGGACGGAAGGGACGACGCCGTTTCGATTCAGCCTGCATGTTGGCGACGTCGGCCACACGCTTGTCGTCGGCCCAACCGGCGCCGGCAAGTCGGTTCTGCTCGCACTGATGGCGTTGCAGTTTCGGCGTTATCCAGACAATCAGATATTTGCCTTTGATTTCGGCGGATCGATCCGCGCGGCCATGCTCGCCATGGGCGGCGATTGGCAGAATCTCGGCAGCAACCCTTCGAGCGGAGAAGGCCCGGACGATCCGCTTGCGCTGCTCACCTTGGCTGATTTGTCCAAGGAGATCGGCGACGTCTCGCTGCAACCGCTGGCCGGCATTCATCACACGCCCGAACGGGCATGGGCAGCCGACTGGCTCATCGACATCCTGCGGCGCGAAGGCGTGCCCGTCACGCCGGAGGTGAGGGAATATCTGTGGTCGGCGCTGACGTCATTGGCCTCCGCGCCGGTCCATGAACGGACGCTGACCGGCCTGTCGGTGCTGCTGCAGTCATCGCCATTGAAGCAGGCGTTGCGACCCTATTGCATCGATGGCCCCTATGGCCGCTTGCTCGACGCGGAACACGAGCGTCTCGGCGGAGCCTCCGTTCAGGCCTTCGAGACCGAGGGTCTGATCGGCACGGGCGCGGCACCCGCCGTGCTCGCCTACCTCTTCCATCGCATCGAACAGCGGATGGATGGACGGCCAACGCTGCTGATCATCGACGAGGGCTGGCTGGCGCTGGACGACGGCGGCTTCGCCGAACAGTTGCGCGAATGGCTTAAAACCCTTCGCAAGAAGAACGCTTCCGTCATCTTCGCCACGCAATCGCTCTCCGATATCGATGGCAGCAAGATTGCTCCGGCCATCGTCGAGAGCTGTCCGACGCGGCTCTTCCTGCCGAACGAGCGTGCCATCGAGCCGCAGATCACCGATATCTATCGGCGCTTTGGATTGAACGACCGCCAGATCGAGATCGTCACCCGGGCGACGCCGAAGCGCGATTATTACTGCCAGTCGCGGCGCGGCAACCGGCTGTTCGAACTCGGCCTCGGTCCGATCGCGCTCGCCCTTTGCGCCGCATCCTCGAAGATCGATCAAGCGGCGATCGAGCGGATCGTTGCGGAGAACAGCCGCGAACATTTCCTTGAGGCCTGGCTTGCCGATCGTGGTCTCTCCTGGGCTGCTGATCTCATTCCTTACCTCAACAACATCATCGACCAATCCGCGAAGGAGGTTTCTTCATGAATTCCGTCCGCAACCGTCTTCGTGTCCGGCATTTGGCCGCGGCCAGTGTTGTCGCTTTCGGCGTCGTCCTGTCGTGCGGCCCGGCGTCCGCATTCATCGTCTTCGATCCCAGAAATTATGCGGAGAACGTACTCTCGGCTGCCCGCGCGCTGGAGCAGATTCAGAACCAGATCACCTCGCTTCAGAATGAGGCGCAGATGCTGATCAACCAGGCGAAGAACCTCACCTCGCTGCCGACCTCGCTGCTTGGCCAGATCGAAGGCAATTTCTCTGAGATGAAGGCACTGCTCGGCGAGGCAGACCGGCTCGCCTACAGCGTCCAGGACATCGAAAGCCAGTTCAAGTCGACCTATGAGAATTTCGGTTCGGATCTGTCCAGCCGGCAGCTCGTCGACGGCGCGCGTGAACGCTGGCAGACCTCTGTGTCCTCTTTCGAGCATTCATTGAAGGCCGGAGCTGTCGCGGTCGACAACATCGAGGGGACGCGGGAGCAAACGAGCACGGCGGTCGACGCCAGCCAGTCAGCGGTCGGTATTCTGCAGGCGACCCAAGCAGGCAACCAGCTTCTCGCCGTCCAGGCAAGGCAGGTCGCCGATCTCACCGCGATGATGGCCGCGCAAGGGCGAGCGGCGGCACTAGAGCAGGCGCGCAAAGCGGCGGCGCAGCAGCAAGCGCAGGAGCAGTTCAGCCGCTTCATGGCTGGCAGCAGCTACAGCCCGTCCTCGGTTCGCATGTTCCACGACTGAAGCTTCTCTCAAATGAATCTCAAGATCGCCGCCCGGATGATGGTCGTTCTTGGCTTTTGCGCTGCCATGGCCGGCGCCTTCATGGCATTGCGCGGCAACGGCTCGCACGACGCGTCCTCCCCGCGCTCCGTACATCCGGGCGGCGAGGCGGCCACGCTCGAGTTGGCGCGGTGCCGGGCCATCGGCATGGCGGCTGCTGCCGATCCTGCGTGTCGCAGGGCCTGGGCGGAGAATCGCCGCCGCTTCTTCGGCACCGATACGCCGCCCATGCCAATGCCGGAACGGCTTCGTCAAAATCGCCCGGTGTCACCGTGAAAGTAGAGATGAAGCGCTCCATCCCCTTTCGGAGACAAGTTTCTCCATCCCTCTTCCCGAACCGGACATGCAAGTTTCCAAGCATCCGGCTCTCCATGCACAGGCGCTCGCGCGCCCATGG
>NZ_JAPYKP010000049.1:0-36026 GCF_037179725.1 Mesorhizobium sp. Cs1321R2N1
GAGGCCGAGCCCCGCGCCGGCCGCCACCAGCCGGGCAATGGCGCCGATGCTGCCGACTTCGGCGGCAAGTTCCGAGGCTCCGATGCCCGCCTCGGCGAAGGCGGTGTCGAACATGTGCCGGTAGATGCATCCAGGCTCCGTTGCCACGAAACGTTTTGCGGCAAGGGCGGCCAGATCGCACGGAGCCAGGTTCTGCCCCGGCGCGGCGATCAGCACCAACGGCTCGGCCGCTATCGTATGCCTGGCGAAGCGTTGATCGAGGCCGCCATTTGGAACATCGCGGCGATTGAAGCAGAAGGCGACATCGATGTCGCCGTCCTCCAGCTGGCGCAGCAGCGTGCCGCTGTCGGTCACCTTCATCCGGACGGCGATGTCGGGGTGACTGGCCTGGAACCCCGGCAGCCAGGGCGCCAGGCGGGCCGAGGCGATCGTCTCCAGCGCACCGATGGTCAGAACGCCGCTGGTCTGGCCAGACGCCGCCTGAACGGCGGCACGCGCCTCGCCGTCCAGCCGCAGCAGCTCTTCGGCGATCGGCCTCAGCGCCAGCCCCGCCGGCGTCAACTCCAGCCCTGATTTCGAGCGTGTGAACAAGGCAGCCCCCAACTCGGCCTCCAACGACTGGACCTGGTCGCTGACGCTCGACTGGGCGAGATGAACCATCTCGGCGGCACGCGTGATGTTGCGGCTGCGCGCCACTGCGAGGAAGGTCTTGAGCAGTCTTGGATGCATGGGCTGGCCGAAATCGCCGGGCCTACTGCAGCTGCGGCTTTTTCAGGAAACTGCCGCGGTCGGCGGACTTGACGCGCAGCCAGGTCTCGCGGCCGTCGCGCACCACCCGCATCGGGATCTCGGCACCGGCCGAGCCGCTTTCCCAAAGCTTGCGATAGAAATCGGCGAGCCCGTCGACCTCACCGTCGCGGACCTCGGAAATGACGTCGCCTTCGCGCAGGCCGGCCTTGGCCGCCGGGCCGCCCTCGGTCACGCTCATCACCACCACCTTGCCGTCGCTTTCGGCCGACAGCGCGCCGAGCCACGGGCGCGGCGGCTTGGCCACGTGGCCCCGCGTCAGCAAGTCGTCGAGGATCGGCGGCAACAGGTCGATCGGCACCACCATGTTGATATCGGCAACCTCGCCGGCGCGGCTCATCTGCAAGCGCAGCGAACCGATGCCGAGCAGCGCGCCCTCGGCGTTGAACAATGGCGCGCCGCCCCAGGACGGATGCGCCGGCGCGATGAAGATCGCTTCGTCGAGCAGATACTCCCAATAGCCGGCGAATTCCTGCTTGGTGACGATCTTGGCCTCGACCGCCCGGCCGATGCCGTCGGCAAGCACCACTGCGTCGCCGATCCTGGCCTTACCGGCATCACCCAGCGCCACGGCCGGCAGACCGGTCGGCGCCAGCGCCTGAACGAGGCCGAAGCCCGATTCCTGGTCGTAGGCGAGCGCGTGAGCGGGGATGACGCGGCCGTCATGCGAGGTCAGCCAGACCTCCTCCGCCTCTGTGATGAGATAGCCGATGGTCAGCACCAGCCCGTCATTGCGGATGACGACGCCGCTGCCTTCCCTGAGCGTGCCCAGTGCCCCGGCCGTGAAGGCATCCTCCGGAACGGTCGCCCGCACGGCAACGACGGAACGCGGATTGGGATTGATGATCATGATTTTGTCCTGCGATGCGAATGCCTGGCGGCTTCTTCTATAGGTATGCCACGGGGGAGATGCTGCAAGGGGGTGAGAAACGGTGGCCATAGGGCAGGAAAAGCCAACTGCTTGGCTTTTCGAATTTCGAACGCCCGGCAGGCGATGCGTCGCGCCCGCATTGACAATAGTTCAACACAAGTTGAACTTCCCTCTCCGCAGCCCTAGCTATGGGTGACCTGCCATCCTCCCACGATACGAGAGCCGACATGACCGAATATACCCCGCCGAAAGTATGGACCTGGAACAAGGGCAATGGTGGCGCCTTTGCCAGTATCAACCGGCCGATCGCCGGACCGACGCACGACAAGGAACTGCCGGTCGGCAAGCACCCGCTGCAGCTTTATTCGCTGGCGACGCCAAACGGCGTCAAGGTGACGGTGATGCTCGAAGAGCTCCTGGCGCTTGGCCACGAGGGCGCCGAATACGATGCATGGCTGATCCGCATCAACGATGGCGACCAGTTTGGCAGCGGCTTTGTCGAGGTCAATCCCAATTCCAAGATCCCGGCGCTGATGGACCATAGCGGCAAGTCCCCGGTGCGCGTCTTCGAATCCGGCTCGATCCTGGTCTATCTCGCCGAGAAATTCGGCGAATTCCTGCCGGCCGAGCAGCCGGCGCGGGCGGAAGTGCTATCCTGGCTGTTCTGGCAGATGGGCTCGGCCCCTTATCTCGGCGGCGGCTTTGGCCATTTCTACGCCTATGCACCGGAAAAGATCGAATATGCCATCGACCGCTTCTCGATGGAGGTGAAGCGCCAGATGGACGTTCTCGACCGCCGTCTGGCCGAAACGGAATATCTTGGCGGCAAGGATTACACCATCGCCGACATGGCGGTCTGGCCCTGGTATGGCGGGCTGGCGCTCGGCCGGCAGTATAATGATTCCGCCACTTTCCTGTCGGTGCACGAGTATAAAAACGTGCAGCGCTGGGCGAAGGCGATCGACGAACGACCTGCGGTAAAGCGTGGCCGCATGGTCAACCGCGCCTTCGGCGAACCGGCCATGCAGCTGCACGAACGCCATGACGCCAGCGATTTCGACACCAGGACGCAGGACAGGCTCGCCGCCGAGTAGATTCAGGAAAGCTCCGTCAAAAACCCATCACCGGCGTTAAACCGGTGATGGGCTTTTGCTTGATGCGTAAGACGGATCAGTGAAGAACTTCCACGATCTGACGGGTGTCGGGATCCACCAGCACGGTCTGATCATTGATCACCGCGACGCGATACCTGACGTTGGGTACTTCACGCAGTTCGACCTTGTCCGGTACCGAGGAGCCGAGCTTGAGTTCGACGCCCAGAAGGTTCACCGACGCCAGCGGCTCCCGCTTGATATATTCGCGAACGACCGTCTCCTGTTCCGGCTGGACCACGATGGTGTCCGCCAGAGCCGCGCCCATGCCGCCCAGCAGGACGATCGCAGCCGCAGCACTCGTAAGATAATGTTTCATAACAACCTCCATGATTGGCTATTCGCTCCGCCAGAAGGGAAACTCTCACGCAAGTCGGAGGTTCCATGTCTGCTTGTGAAATAAATGTGGCGCCTAACCAACAATAAGCCACATTTTCTTACAAATATAATTGAAGATATCAGCACTCGCATGCTTTGCATATCTGACAAAAATTCTTCTGTACGGGACAATCGAGGCATACCGCCCTGCAAAGGAAAGAAATGACGCCTGTTTTTCGGGCCATTCGCTCCGTACACCGCCTTGGCAACAACCAACGTATAGCGAGGGGTGTCGTTCCCATGCTTTACCTCGCCTCCAAAAAAGGCCCGCCCTGCCGGGAGCAGGAGCGGGCCTCCAACGGACCGGTGGAGGTGGCGCCTCACCGATCGAGGTAGGAAAACGCACGCACCGCGGCTTCGTTCCACCGTGGCCGCCGCGATTTACCGGAAGTGCGCCGCGGGCGAATTCTGCGCGATGCTGAATACGCTGGCCAGCAAGGCCCTGAGATTCTCCCGGGGCGGAGGGATAGCGAGCCGCGGGTGGCGCCGTTAATGCCGGACGCCGTCCCGGTGTAACGGCGGCACCGGGTTGACTGCATCCTGGCCCATCGCGGTGTCTTGTGCGCGCCTGTAGATTAGCCCCAGGACGAGCACGAAGTAGCCGACCTGCAGGACGACCAGGACCACCGCTGTCCAGGCAAGCGCCTCCCACAAGGAACCGGTAGCAATATAGGTCCAGACCGCGACAAGGATCGTGGTCGCCGACATTCCGACGAGAAATGGCCCAAAATACATCGACCTTCAAGATCGCCGAACCCGTCCCGGTCCGGGCGACTCCCTGCCCAAATCTCCATCCGCGCACAGGCTTTCATTATTTTAGCAACTATGCAAGTACGCGGCGTCCGGCTCGACATCCCCTGAGAAATTTGTTGCACGGTGGCGCTGGCAGGAGCAGTTTGATGCTCACGGACCGCGGTAATCGGGAAAAGAAGTCCGGGGGGATTGGGAATGACGCTCAAATTGATCGGGGCCGGTTTCGGCCGCACCGGCACATGGTCGACCTTTGCCGCGTTGAACAAGCTCGGCCTGCCCTGCTATCACATGCAGGAAGTGATCATGAACAAGGCCAACACAGGCCATCTCGATTTCTGGCGCAAGGTGGCCAACAGCCCGCCCGGTTCGCAGCAGGACTGGGGCAAGGTGTTCGCCAATTACACCGCCACGGTCGACAATCCAGGCTGCTGCGTGTGGCGCGAACTGATGGTGGCCTACCCCGATGCCAAGGTGCTGCTGACATTGCACCCACGCGGCGCCGAGGCGTGGTACGAAAGCACGATCGACACCATCTACTTCACCGAGAACCTGTGGCAGTTCAAGATCCTGGAATGGCTCACCCCATTCGGCCGGAAGTTCGGCGACATGTCGCGCAAGCTCATCTGGGGCCGCACATTGGCCGGTGTCATGGGCGACCGGGATAGGGCGGTTGCCCGCTACAATGCCTATGTCGACGAAGTGAAGGCAGCCGTGCCGCCGGAAAAGCTGCTGGTGTTCAAGGTCAGTGAGGGCTGGGCCCCGCTCTGCCATTTTCTCGACGTGGCGCAGCCGAACGAACCCTTCCCAAACCTGAACGACCGCGAAACGATCAAGAAGATCATCCGCGACATCATCACGGGCTCCTACATCATGCTGGGACTGACGGTGGCTGCCATCGCTGCGGTGATCGCGGCATTGTGGTGGTGGCTGGGCTGACGGCAAGCCCAAGCGCGCCTGCCTGTGTGGAGCGGGCCGAGTTTTTCGCTCCCGAAACAAACGACCTCACCGACTGCCAGCTTTCGGTCGGGCGGCTGACTAGAAACTGCTCTCGCTGGAATTTTGCGCTTGCCTTCCCTGCCGGACGGGTCACCGTTCATGGCCGTTCGACCAGGCTTTTGCCCCTTCTCAACCCCGCTGTAAGGCCGCATGATTATATCTCGATTGGATGAAATAGCGGAACATCCAATGGACATTGCCGGAACCGAACAGGGCCCCTCGGACTTTTGCGCGCACCACCCAAGACCTTGGTCCTACAAGGGAAACCGGATGGTTCGATCCGCGACGCGCAGGCAACGCGCGCCGGTCGGTCCAGAGGCGCCGGCCCTTTGCCATCGCGCGTCATCGCCATGCTCGCAATGCCGCCTGATGATTGGCCGATTGTGCCCGGCTAGAATGCAGGGCCTTGCAGCCCCTGCCTATTCCGCTTTCGCGGAAGTTTCGGACGTCTAGGGGATGTGCGATAAAGTTGTTGCGGCGGTACGAGCCGCCCTGGTTGGCGCGGGCGCCGAGCACACCCCAACAATGCGCCCCCGTCCGCGCCGACCATGGCAAGCGCCTGGGTGTCACGGCTTTGCTGCCAGCCCGCTGGACCGCCAGCTTAGCGCGAGAGATGATTTGCGGAAAAGGGTCGCTTGCGGCCGTCAGGAGTAACGAAAAGGATGATCAGCGGCCGGAAAGCCCCTCACCCCAGTTCCACCCAGACCGGCGCATGGTCGCTGGCGCCGTCCTGACCGCGCACGTCGCGGTCTATGCCCGCTCCCTTCAGCCGGCGCACGAGCGTCTTCGACAGCAGGATATGATCGAGCCGCAGGCCGGCGTCGCGCTGCCAGCGGTTCCGGCGGTAATCCCAGAAGGTGTAGAGCGTCTCCTTCGGATATTTCTTCCGTAACGCATCGGTCCAGCCTTGTTCCAGCAGCGCGGCGAAGGCAGCGCGACTTTGCGGCTGCACCAGCGCGTTGTCGTCATAGGAGCGGGTGGCGTAGATGTCGCGCGGCTCGGGCACGATGTTGTAGTCGCCGGCCAGCACCACAGGCAGACCGGTTTCGAGAAGCTGTTCGGCATGCGTCTCCAGCCGCGCGTGCCAGCCGAGCTTGTAGGTGAATTTCGGCCCCGGCTGCGGATTGCCGTTCGGCGCATAGAGACAGGCGATGACGATGCCGTTCACCGCCGCCTCGATATAGCGGCTCTGCCGGTCGGCATCGTCGCCGGGCAAGGCATCGCGGGTCAGCACCGGCTCGGCACCGCGCGCGAGTATGGCGACGCCGTTCCAGGTCGGCTCGCCCTTCCACACCGCGCCATAGCCGGCATCGGCAAGCGCGGTACGCGGAAACTGCGTGTCGCGCGCCTTCAATTCCTGCAGGCAGACGACATCGGGTTTTGCGGTGGCGAGCCACGCCAGCAGCTTGTCCAGCCGGCTGTTGATGTTGTTGATGTTGAAGCTGGCGATCTTCATCGGGAATCAGGGGGCGATCCTGCCCACCCACGCCTTCACCGTCTGCGCCAGCGTCGTCAGATGATCCGCCGTGGAGAAGCCCGAAATGCTCTTGCGCGGCTTGAGATCATGGTCGCCGTCCTCCAGCCAGATCACTTCGATCGCATCGGAAAGGCCGTAGGTCGCGACCTCGTCCTTCGTGCCGAACTCGTCGCGCGTCCCTTGAAAAATCAGCGTCGGCGTCTTCAGCCCGGCGAGATGTTTTGTCCGCAGTTGCTCGGGCTTGCCAGGCGGATGGAAGGGATAGCCCAGGCAGACCTGCCCCGATATCTCGCCCTTGGAAAACATCTCGTCGGCGACCATGGAGGCGACGCGCCCGCCCATCGACTTGCCGCCGATGATGAGCTTGCCCGACGCGCCCTTGCTCCTGAGGTCGGCGATCGCCTTGATGTATTCCGGGTTCACCGTCTCGGCGCGCGGCGGCGGCTTGCGCTGGCCATAACGGCGCGCCGCCATGTAGTGGAATTCAAAGCGCGCGACCTGGAAACCCACGGCGGCGAATGCCTTGGCGGTGGCGGTCATCGAGGGCGAATCCATGGAGGCGCCCGCACCATGCGCAAGCAGGATGGTGACGGGAGCGGTGTCGTCGCCATCGAAGAGGAAGGTGGTCATGGATATAGAACTCCCGTGGCTCGGCCTTGGTGACTCCTTCTCCCCTTGTGGGAGAAGGTGGATCGGCGCGTGGCGCCGAGACGGTTGAGGGGTGTTCCAGCGGAGTGAGGCGTTGGTATTCCCTGGAACACCCCTCATCCGACCTCGCTTCGCGAGGCCACCTTCTCCCACAAGGGGAGAAGGAAAGACCCTCACCCCGCCGATTTCGCCAGCTGCATATCCACGAACTGCACGCCCCTGGCCGCCACTCCAGCCCATTCCGATGCCGCGTCGAGCTCCAGATACCGCACCCACAGCCGCCGCGCCTCAAGCAGATTGCCCGCGTCAAACTCCAGCCGCGCCAGGTTGAAGACAGGATCGGCATAATTCCTGTCGAGCCCGATCGCCTTCTGCAAGTGCCTTCGCGCCGAGGCGTCGCGGCCTTGCTCGCTCATCAGGCCGGCGAGGTTGAACCAGGCCTCCACGAAGGCCGGGTCGAGTTTGATCGCCCTGGCATAATCGTGCGCGGCTTCCGCCACGCGCCCGGCCCCGCGCAAACAGTTGGCGTGGTTGAAGGCGGCGATGGCGTCGGTAGGATCGATGGCGAGGCAGCGCTGGTAGAGTGCGGCGGCACCGTCATGGTCGCCGCCCTCCTCCGCGACTTCCGCCTCGGCGAACAGATCTTCCAGCGTGTCGTCGCCTTGTGCCGCAGCTCCCAGATCGAACAGCAATTGTCCGTCGAGTTCGCTCTGGCCGCCTTCGAGATAGATGGCGTCGGGACGGCCATGCTGCGAGCCGACATTGAGCGACTTGGCGGTGAGCGAAGCGACGGGGCCGGAGCGGTGGACTGAGCGCGCGATCGCGCCCCATGTGGCGCCGCCGGCGATCAGCCCGGCATATTTGCGTGCCAGGATCAGGTCGCGGAAGGAATAGGGCTCGCCATCATGCTCGAAGGCATCGAACAGGCTGAGCCGGTCGAGATCGGCGCCGGACAGCCTGGACTGGTCGATCAGCGATTGGCGCGACAGTGAGGGCGCCTCGGGCGCCTTCATCAGCCCGAGCAGCCGCAGGAAACCGTTCTCGCTCAAGAGAATGCGCCCGGCCGCGCGCTCGGCGCCGAGGCGGCGTTCGATCTCGCCGTCGCTATTTTTGGTCAGTCCGGCCTTGGTCAGCCCGGTCTTGGCCAGCAAAGTCCGTCCAAACACGACATGGGTGGTACGCCTGGTGACGCCGCGCCTGAGCTGGCCGTGCTGGCGCTCCACCTCGCGCGCGGCGAGCCTGAGCGGAAACGCCGCCAGCGCTCCGATCGCACCAAAGACCGCACCCGGAACGGCCGGTGCCGTCATTTCTTGCTCTTGCCGACCGCCTTGAGCAGGTTGGCCTTGAGCGGATTTTCAGGCGCACCACCCGCTGCCGCCTTCTTGGCGGCGGGCTTGGCGGCCTCGTCGGCCTTGCTCTTCGACTTGGCCGGCGGCTTCGACTGCGACAGGCTGGCCTTCAGCGCATCCATCAGGTTGATGACATTGCCGCGTTCCGGCGCCGCCGCGATGATCGGCTTGTGGCCCTTCAGCTTCTCGCGGATCATCGACATCAGCGCGACTTCGTAGCGGTCCTCGTAATTCTTCGGATCGAAGGTGGTTTCCTTCTGCTTGATCAGCGCTTCGGCAAGCTGCAGCATTTCAGGGTCAGGCTTGCCGGCCGGAATGTTGCCGAAATATTCAGCCGTGCCACGCACTTCGTTCGGATTCCTCAACGTACACACGAACATGCCGTTCTCGCGCGCGCCGATTGTCACCACGCGCTCGCGGCTGGACAGCACCAGCCGGGCGATGGCGAGCTTGCCGGATTTGCGCATCGCCTCGCGCAGCACCGCGAAGGTCTCTTCCGCCATCGCCCCGTCCGGCGCCATGTAATAGGGCGCGTCCTGGTAGATGACGTCGACCTCGTCCTCGTCGACGAAGGCCTCGATGTTCATCGTGTGATTGGATTCGATGCGCACCGCGTCAAGGTCGGCATCGTCGATGATGATGTACTGCTTGTCCTCGTACTCATAGCCCTTGACCAGATCCGCGCGTTCGACGAGCCCCAGTTCAGGGTCGACCGGCTTCATGTTGATGCGGTTATGGGTCTTCTTGTGCAGCTGGTTGAACGAGATGCGTTCGCTGGCGCTGGTGGCGGGGTATAGCCGCACCGGACAGCTGACCAGACTGAGTTTGAGGTAACCTTTCCAACTTGCCCTGGGCGCCATGATGAACTCCTACGCGGCCACGCGCTGACAGTTACTTCGCAGCGCTTCGTCCGAAGGACGAACAAGGCTGCGCAAATCCTACACCGACCCGGCACAATAGCGGCAAATCCCTGACGAAATCTTCCCGCCGGTTTTCGGGGTTACTGGCGGAGAATAATTCAAATTGTCGGAAGCGTCGATGGAGTTGGTGTGGCGCTGGCCATTAGCCTGGGCGGGCATGCCTTCGTTCCTACGGCGAAGACCCTAGGAAAGGGAGGCGGGCAAATCCCGCGCGAACTCGTCAATCTCTGCCCACGGATCGCCCGATGTTTCCAGCAACCCCGGCAGCGACGCATAATTCAAATCCTGCGGCGCATCGATCGCCTCCAGATCGCTCCAGCTCACCGGTGTCGAGGCCGGCAGGTTGGTGCGGGCGCGCAGCGAATAAGGGGCGGCGGAGGTGTGGCCGCGCGCGTTGCGGTGATAGTCGATGAAGATGCGCCGCTTGCGGTTTTCCTTGCCCATGGTGGTGGTGAAGGTGTCTGGCGCGGTGGCCGTAAGATGCGTCGATATCGCGCTGGTCGCCTGGTGCAGCTTCTTCCAGTTCTGCTTGCCGGTCACCGGAACCGTGATGTGGATGCCGCTGCCGCCCGAAGTCTTTGCGAATGGCACCAGCCCCAGCCCCTCCAGCTCGCCCTTGATGTGGACGGCGGCCTCGACCACCTCGCGCCAGGAAATCCCCTCGCCCGGGTCGAGGTCGAAGACGATCTGGTCGGGCTTGTCGAGGCTGGTGCGATGGGTGCCCCAGGTGTGGAACTCGACGACGCCGAACTGCGCCAGCGCCAGATAGCCATTGGCGCCCTCGACGGAGAGATAGGACTTGGTCTCGCCCTCGGAATTGGTCGCCTGGAACGTCACCACCGAAGGCGGCATGCCGGTGAAGGCGTGGCGCTGGAAGAAGCAATCCTTGGGCAGGCCGGTCGGGCAGCGCACCAGCGACACCGGGCGGCCAAGGATGTGCGGCAGCATGAAGTCGCCGACCAGCGCGTAATAGACGGCGATGTCGAGCTTGGTCGGGCCGTTCCTGCCGAACAGCCGCCGCGTCGGGTTTGTCACCCAGATCGTGGCAAGGTCGGCTTCGGCGATCAGCCGCTTGCGTTTTGCCGACACCGGCGTCGACAGGCCGACGTCACGCAGACCGCGAAACACACCATGGCGCAGCGCATTGTCCGCTGTTCGGTTGGCAAAATGGATGCGCGCCGAAAACAGCGGCTTGACCCAGTGCATCTCGCGCATGATTTCGCGCGGCACGCCTTCCGGCGGCGTTGCGCCTGACGTGAGCGGCTCCAGCCGGGCCAGCAGGTCGGCCGCGGTCCCGGCATCGAAGCCGGTGCCAACCTTGCCGCGATAGTGCAGTTCGCCGTCCACCCACTCGGCCATGCCGAGCGCGGCCAGCCCCTCGGCCGCGTCCGAAGTGGTGTAGCCGGCGATGACGAAATCGTCCTTTTCGAGCGCCTTGGTCTTGGTCCAGCTCTTGGTGCGGCCGCTCTGATAGATCGCGATGGCGCGCTTGGAGACCACGCCCTCCAGGCCGAGTTCCGTTACCTGGTCGTAGAGCCCCTGCCCCGAACCTTCGACATGGTCGGAGAACTGGATGGCGGAGTTGGCGCCAAGCCCGCCAAGCAGTTCGGCCAGCAGCGCTTTGCGCCGGATGAGCGGCACTTTCATCAGGTCCCAGCCGTCGAGTTGAAGGAGATCGAAGGCGTAGAAGTGCAGCTTGCTGCCGGCGCCCTCCGCCAGCGCGTCCTGCAGCAGCGCAAAGCGGGAAATGCCCTTGGCGTCGAGCACGACGATCTCGCCGTCGATGATCGCCTCGCGGCACGGCAGCTTGGCGAACGCGTGAGGAAGGTCGCCATAGCGCTTCGTCCAGTCGATCCCGCCACGGGTGATCAGCCGCACTTCCCCATCGGAGACATGCGCCATGGTGCGGTAGCCGTCGAATTTGATCTCGTGCAGCCAGAGCTCGTTGGTATTCTCGGCAAGGCTATCGCCACCCGGCGGCTTCGGCACCTGCGTGGCCAGTTGCGGCTCGATACGGCTCAGTGCCGGCGCCTTGGCCGCGCCGGGCAGGTCGCCCGGCCTCAACGACCCAGGCTTTGGCGCGGACTTCGCGGCCGGCTTCGGCGGGGCCACCAGCTCCTCGATGCGCAGGCCGGATTTCACGCTTTCCGGCCGCGCTTCGAGGATGTTCAGCGCCGTGTCGGCGGCGAGGTCGCGCTCCTTGAACAGCAGCCAGTTCTTCTTGTTCTCGTCCTCGCCGGGCTTGGGCTTCAGGCGCGTCAGCATCCAGCCGCCATTGAGCTTTTCGCCGGCCAGCCGGAACTTGAAGGCGCCGGTCCTGAGGCTCTTCTCGACATCCCCCATCGGCGCCCAGGTGCCGGTGTCCCAGACGATCATCGGCCCGCCGCCATATTCGCCCTCGGGGATGACGCCCTCGAAATCGATATATTCGAGCGGATGATCCTCGGTCTCCACGGCCAGCCTTTTGTCGGCAGGGTTGAGCGAGGGCCCGCGCGGCACCGCCCAGCTTTTCAAGACATCGCCGACCTGCAGGCGCAGATCGTAATGGTCCGCCGTCGCATGGTGCTTATGGATGACGAAGCGGTTGCCGTCTCCGGCCATCGACCCGCCCGCCGGCTCCGGCGTCTTCGAGAATTCGCGCTTGGCGCGATAGGTCTGGAGCTTGGCGGGCGGCATGTCAAAAGCCGAGCCTGGCGGAAATCAACAACCGCCTCGTTCCTTCGCGCCCCCCTCTGCCCTGCCGGGCATCTCCCCCTCTAGGGGGGAGATCGAACTTCACGGCGACCTTCGCGAATATCGGACGTTGAAAGAATAGCGCGGCAGGCGAAATTGCCGATCTCCCCACTAGAGGGGGAGATGTCCGGCAGGACAGAGGGGGGCGCCGTAGGGCGCTACGTTTGCACCATTCGCGATTTTTCACTTGGTCTCAATCGTCAATCGCCGGCGTCAGTTCCAGCTCGGCAGGCGACAGCCCCTGCTGCAACTGGCTCAAGCGGAATTCGTCGACCCAGTAGGCCTCGCCGTCGACCAGCACGCGCGCACTGTAGGTGCCATCGGAGAAACGCTGCGCGGTAATGTAGACCTTGTGGCGGTCGAGCGCCTTGCGCACCGCGGCGCGCTTGGAGTTCTGGCTGTTCACGGCAGTGGACATGCGCTTCGCCCTCGGTCGCCTGACACGGAACTCGGCCGCTCCTGGCGGCCCGGCGACTGCCCCTAAGGATGGCGGAGACGCGCGGCCCTGTCAATTTCGCGGGCGTCCTTCAGGTCTTCAGCCGCCGCAAACGGCGCATCACGCCCTGTACGGCCTTGTAAAGCCCCGGCTTGGTGCGCACGAAAGCCTCGGCCCGCCTGCGGAACTCGATGACGGCACTGGCCACACTGCCCCGCATCGTGAACCCATGGCAAAGTTCGACCAATACCGAACCCTTTGCGCCCATATGTTCCTTGTAGCCCTGGTTGCCGACGGACAGGTCGAAATACCCAAAGCCCTGTTCGCGCCCCCAACCGATCAACCTGCCCATGATGGCAAGCCCTGGTGAGACATTGGGCGCGACGCTCTGGTCCATCGCTATCAGGAGAGCATGAACGGTCCCTTGATGAACCAGCAGATATTGAACCGCGATCAGGGCCTCGCCGACGCGCAGCCCGAAAAGCCGCACCGAGCCATCCGACAGGCCCTGAATGGCCGCGCTCCGGTAGAAATCGACGATCTTCTCCTGCGTCAGCAAGTCGAAGCGACCAAGCTCGCGAAAGCGATCGAGCCGCATCCGCACCAGTTCACCGAAGATGCGCGCAACCTCGGCCGGCGTGTCGGCCTCGACCAGTTCCACGCTGCCAAGCCGTTCGAGGCGACGCCAGTCCTTGCCGAATTCCTTGACGAAGGATGGCCTGCAAAGACGCTTGAGGACTGTTTCCGGGTCGCCGTCGATGTCGAGGCCGAAGGCGGTCTGGATGGAATCGCGCGTGTCCGGGAGCAAGGCCAGCGGATTGGCGACGCCGTGGATCTGTCGCGGAATTCCCACGATGTGGACGCGGTCCGACGGCGGCAGCGCCGAGCGGACCGCCGCCCACGCAGCCTGCGCGGATTGCCTGGTCCACGGGGTGGCATCGGCCAGCAGCGGCGCCGCGTAGTCGCAGACGCCACCGCTCAACCATTCGACCACCCAATGGTGGAACGCCCTACGTCGCATCAGCGGCACCAGCATTCTGGTTTCGCCGGTCGCGGCGTCGCCCACCTCGACGATGAGGAGTTCCGCGCTTTCCGGCAGCAGTCGCGCGACGATCCCTTCCGCCCAGGCGAAAATCTGGTGGCCGGTGCACACGCCATCCGCCTGGAGGCGCAGCCAGAGCGGCCTGACTGCCTCCAGGCTGGTGTGCAGTTTCGCCGTATAGGTGCCGTTCGCCGCGATCGCGGCAGGATGGCGAACCTGCCCGCCGGGCAAGTCGGTCACCGCGGCAATTTGCACTGCCTGGCCTGACACATCTCTCTCCTATCGTCTTGCCGCGGCGAACGAAACCGCCCGCCGCCACGAGCCCAGCCGGCTGTCGTGCTGCTGGTCCGGGTGTTCGATGTTCCACATGCGGTGATGCACGAAGTACCATGATGCCACGAGCACGAAGATCTCGGAGACCGCGGAACCCGCCAGCGACCACGGCGGAGACGCGACCACCAGCAGGATCGCGATCAACGCCAGTCCGACGATGGCGCCGCCCATTGTGATGAACGCGACGATGCGGAAGTCACCCATTATCTCGAGTACGACGCGGGGCATGATGTAGAGCATGATCGGGACGAAATTCGCGATCACGAAAAGCCCGATGAACCCGACCGAGGCATCCTGGAGAGCCTGGGACTTTATCATCGGCAGGACGAACATGATGGCGCATCCATAGGCTACCGCGCCGAACCCCATGACGACAGCCCACAGCTTTGCCTGCGCCCAGACACGGCGCGTTTCGTTGCTGCGCATCAGCTTGGCCAGTTCCGGCTGCGTCATGTTCACGAAGGCGAGGCTGATGATGCGCAGCGGCGCGAACAGCACGAGCACCGCCGCCAGCGGCGCATAGGCGGCCGGCCCGGCAATGCCCGCGACCAGCAGCGCCAGGCATTGGCCCTGGATGTTGGTGGTGGTGGCGCTGAAAGCCGACCAGCAGAGCTGCGACCAGAGCTTTGCATAGCGCCGCCGCGTCGGCATGCGGAAGCTGATGCGCATCGTGCGGCGCGCCAGCCGGACCAGGACGAAGATGCCAAACAGGTTGGCCGCCGCAAGTGCATAGAACACACTCTGCAGCGCATCCCTGGCCAGCCAGATCGCCAGGCCGGCCATGATGGTGCCGGCGATCGTGAAAGCGGCATCGCTGATGGAGACGATCACCTGCTGGCGGCGCGCGAAGAAGGCCGTGCGCATGTGGCTGCGCAGCGACCATGCGCCGACGAAACAGCCGGCGGCAATTCCGCTGGGATCGCCCAAAAGACGCATCACGATCGCCGTGCAGATGGCCATCAGCAACGCAACGACCAGCGCCGCCGTCCCGAAGGCCACGTCATAGGCATTGACGCCGGCGCTGTTGGTGCTCTTGCTCATCCATATCGAGGCGGGAACGGCGGTGAGCGACCTGATGTAGGACAGGCCGACGCCGCCCATCACCATACCGACGGCGAAGAGGCCGTAGCCTTGCGCCGACAGCATATGCAGCAGCGCGATGTTGAGGGCAAAGTGGAAGCCGCTCTGCATCGCCTCGCCGCCGATCATCAGCACGAGGCGCCGCACCAGATGGCCAGGCAGTTTCACGGCCGTGTCTCCGCCTGGCGGGCGGTTGCCGTCCGGCCCGGCTTGGCGATGGCCGCCTTCAGCTTGTCCGCGGCTATTGCCGCGATCGCCGCCGCCGCGACCGGCTCGCTGAAAACCGCCTCGTAGCGCGCCCGCCCGGCGGCGACAAAGGAGCGCCATGCCTCGGGCCGCAGGATGATTTCCTCGAGTTTGCCGGCAAGGGCGGCGGCATCGCCGGGCGGAACATGCCAGCCGGTTTCGCCGTCGGCGACCACCTCGACCAGCCCGCCGATCGCCGACACCAGCGGCGGCCGGCCATAGGCCATCGCCTCGATGGCGACACGGCCGAGCGATTCAGGACGCCGCGACGGCACGGTGACGATATCGGCCCAGTGATAGTGCTCGGACGGGTCGGAAATGAACGGCAGCACGCTGACGCGTCCGGTGAGCCCCATGCTCCCGACCAGTTCGGCGAGCGCGCGTTCGCGTTCGACGCTTTCGAAGGCCCCGCCGACCAGCCGCACCTCGATCCTCGACTTGAGTTCCGCCGGCAGCGAGGCGATCGCCTCCAAAAGCACTTCCTGGCCCTTGATCCTGTTGATGCGGCCAAGCAGCAGCACCTTGAGCGGGCGCTTGCCGTCATAGGTCGTCGCCTCGGCCGCGGCCGGGCCGGCGACGCCGTTATAGACCACATGGGAGCGCGCGGATCTGGGCTCGCCGAACGCGGCGCGGGTGGCGCGCGAGTTGAAGATGAGATCGGCATGGCTCCAGTGCATCAGGCCGACAAGGATCCTGCGCATGGCGCCTTCGGGAATTTCGTGGATGTGCAGCACGGCCTTGTGCGGCAGAAGGCGCGCTGCCAGCGCGTAGTCGGCCACGATCGAGGTGTTGACATAGGTGAGATCGCAATCCCTGAGCCGCCGCCAGGCCCTCAGCACCGCGACCGGCAGCCGCGCCATCTCGATCGTGGCAAGGCGCGCAATGGCCTGGCGCCTCAACACCCAGAGCGGCTCGAAGACGATCCGGGTCGCATGCGGTTCGAGAATCCGTACGATCGGTCCGCCGCGCGGCAGCACCACTTCGATGTCGGCTGACGGAAACGCGGCGCGCAGCGCGGCCACGCTCTCCGCGAAGCTGCGGTCGGAACCATAGAGTTCATAGCCCTGATGGACGCATGCAATCCGCATATTCCCATGCATCTTTCTGCCAGGGGTAGTTTGATGATCCCGCCACCTGACGGATCAGGCGACTGGAAATTTCAAGCCCAACACCCCTTTGGACTTCACTTATAGCCGGCATGGTGACGAGCGGATGTGGAACCCGGATCACCATGCCAATGCTGCACGTCCTCCGCCGATGTGGCGCACAGAAATCCATGAGCAAGGATCATGCCGGCCCTGACTTGACCGTCTGCTGGTCGCCAGGTCGCGGCATTGCCTTGTTTCGATACACATACGCCGGGATAGTTGACCGATAGTGAAACAACTCCGGCCGCCGGAAGAAATATTTTACACCCCGGTGCCATAATGGGCGGAACTGAGTCTGGCATGGATATCGCTGGACTGTGGTTTCCAGACGAGACGGCCCGCGCATTGCGGAGCGAGCGGATTTGAAAGCGCCACCAGCCATGAAACCGGAAACGCCCACCATCCTGATCCTCGGGACGCGCGGCATTCCCGCTGCCCATGGCGGCTTTGAAACCTTCGCCGAGAAGGTGGCGCTGTTTCTTGCCGGGCGCGGCTGGAAGGTCAGCGTCTATTGCCAGGATGAAGTCGAGCGGGTCGACCAGAGGGTGCGCGTCGACACCTGGAAAGGCATCGAGCTCATCCATGTCCAGGTCGCCTCGAAGGGCCCGCGCGCGACGCTGGAATTCGACTGGCAATGCGTGCTCGACGCTGCCCGTCGGCCCGGTGTCTGCCTGGTACTCGGCTATAATGGCGCGGTCTTCCTGACCTGGCTGAGGCTGATGCGGCGCAAGATCATCACCAACATGGACGGCATCGAGTGGCGCCGGCCCAAATGGGGTGTGGCGGCGCGCACATGGTTCTGGCTCAACGAGTGGATCGGCGCCTGGGCCTCGCACCGTCTGGTCGCCGACCACCCCGTGATCGCGGAACACCTTGCGACGCGCCGGCCGCGCAGCGCCATAGCCACCATCACCTATGGCGCCGACCCCGTGACATCGGCACCGGAGGCGCCGGTGCGCGCGCTCGGCCTCGAGCCCGGCAAATATCTGATCTCGATCGCGCGCATCGAGCCCGACAACAACATCCTGCCCATCGTCGAGGCCTTCTGCAGCCAGAAGCGCGACATGAAGCTGGTGGTTCTGGGCACGCTTTCGGACCAGATCCCTTATCATGTCGCCGTTCGCAAGGCGGCGAACGCCTCGGTGGTGCTGCCCGGCGCCATTTACGATCAGGCGGCGGTGAAGGCGCTGCGTTTTCACGCGCGCGCCCATCTGCATGGCCACACGGTCGGCGGCACCAACCCGTCGCTGGTCGAGGCGCTGGCCGCCGGCAACATGGTGATCGCCCACGACAACCCCTACAACCGATGGACCGCGGGTGCGGCCGCCATCTATTTCACCGATGCGCGGAGCTGCGCTGAGCGGATGCGGCAGGCGATGGAGGATGACGCCCTGGTCAGGACCTGTGGCGAGGCCGCGAGGGCCCGCGCCAATGAAGCCTTTCGCTGGGACGACATCCTGCTTGCCTATGAAAGCGAAGCCTATCGGCTTCTGGGTGTGCCCGCCGCTGCTGCCGTGCCGGTCGATCGCCCCTCGCCCGGCGCCGTATGACAGGTTGGTCGCGACGGCGGCTGCTGAGGACCGCGCTGTCGACGGCGCTGGTGCCCGCCACGGCGGCGCTTTCGACCGTATCGCCCGCGCTCGCCGCCACTGGCGAATGGCGCTTTCGCCGCGGCGTCAATGCCTGGCCCTGGTTCGCGCTGACACGCGAATTTCCGGCGCCGCGCACCGATTATGACTGGCCGCCCTTCCAGTCGCAGCGGCCGGTGCCGACACCGGACGACCTTCGCCGGCTGCGCCAGACCGGGCTCGATTTCATCCGCCTGCCCGTCGATCCCGGCCCGTTCCTGGCCGCCGACGCCGCCACGCGCGCAAAATTGCTGACGATGCTGGACGTTGCCGTGGCGGTCGTCATCGATGCCGGTCTGGGCATCATCGTCAACGTGCAGGCCAACGGCGCCACCCATTACTGGACTCCCGACCGCATGGTCTCCAGCACCGCCGCGCCGGAATTCGAAGCCTATCGCGCGCTGGTCGGCACGCTTGCCGGCAGGCTGCAGCGGTTCGCACAGGGCATGGTGGCGCTGGAACCCGTCAACGAACCGCCGCAATCCTGCTCCTCCAATGTCTGGTCGAATGTCCAGGCCGCCCTTTTGACGGCCGCCAGGGCGTCATCCCCGATCTTGCCGCTTGTCGTCACCGGCGGCTGCGGCTCGATGGTGAGCGGGCTCGCCGCGCTCGATCCCGAACCGCTGGGGGCCTTCGAGCCGATCCTCTTCACCTTCCATTTCTACGAACCCTATCTGTTCAGCCATCAGGGCGCGCCCTGGATGCGCGAGCCCGTCTACCGCGCGCTCAACAACGTGCCATGGCCGGCCTCCGCCGGTTCGCTCGAACGGACGCTGGCTTCGGTCAGGGCCCGCATGGCTCAGGACACCAAGACCTCCGAAGCGGACAAGCAGGCCGCCTATGCCGAGACCGAACGCGTGCTGAAGGTCTATTTCGACGCCAGGCCCGGCCGCTGGTTCATCGACAAATATCTGAGCCAGGCGCGCGATTGGGCCGACAGCCACGGCATCGCGCCGCAGCGCGTCATCATGGGCGAATTCGGCGCGCTGCGCACCGACGCCCGCTACGTCGCCGCCCCCAACCCCGACCGCGCCCGCTACATATCAGATGTCAGGCAGAGCGCCGAGGCATCAGGCTTTCCCTGGGCCTTCTGGGACCTCTTCGACGGCATGGGCATGATGGACGACACGACGCGGGCGCTCGACCCTGCGATGGTGGATGCGCTGGGGCTGAGAATGCCGGAGTAGAGAGAGCGCTACGCTCGCGGCACTTGCGCCGGGCGTCGTACCCCCACCCTCACCGGCCGGTACAGCGCCAGCGCGATCACCACGAACTTGGTCATCAGCGTCGTCTTGGACGCCAGGCTTTCGGAGGTGTTGAGCAGGATCAGCCAGCCCAGCATCGTCAACCAGATGCCGGGATGGCAGCGGCGCGCCACTTCGTGCATGAACAGTGCGAAGCCCAGAAACAACAGCAGGGTGAAGAAGGCGCCCTGATAGAGGAGCAGGCGGATGATCGGGTTCTCGATGCCCTGTTCGAGGCCGTTGATGCGGCGCAGGCTTTCGATGAGATCGATATCGGGCCCAACGATCAGGTCGCGCAGTTCGAAATGCTTGAAGAGCTCGAACATTTCGACACGGGCATTGGCGCTGCCGCTGTCCGACACGAAGCGTTCCAGCAGCGCGTCGAAGAAGCCGTAGGAGAACAGCATGGCGAGCACGACTGGCAGCAGCGAGGCGAGCATGACCGCAAGGGCGGCACCCGGCAGGCTGATGCGTCCTCGCCGCAGATAAGCGACGCCGCTGAAAAGCAGATAGATGCCGCCGAGCGCGATCGTCGTCACCATCGCCGAGCGCCCGCCGAACACGACCAGCGCCGCGCATTGCAGGCCGATCAGCCCGAGCCGCAGCGGCATGGACAGCAATCGCGAACCCGAAAGCAGCGCCAGCACGTATATCGAGGTGATCGTGGCGTTGGACAGCGGATGCCCCTGAAGCGCCGTCGAGCGCAGGTCGTTCATGAACACGACGCCGTCGAGCCGGTAGGGAAAGACCAGCGTCTTGGTGGCGAACTCGAACAGCGCCAGCAGCGCGTTCACCGTCATCACCGCGTGCACCACCGTTTGCATGCGGGCGAATATCTTTTCATCGGCCTCGGCCAGCATCATCACCAGCAGCGCCGGCGCCACGAACGTGTCGATCATGCCGGCCATGCCGGGGCGCTGCCTGATGATGACGATGGCCAGCAGCATGATCGACATGACGGCCAGCAGCGCGCTCGCCGGCCGCCTGTCGGCGATGGCCAGCGTGTAGCCGACCGGGTTGCCGAACGTGCAGGCGCGCCAGGCAAACATCAGCACGAGCAGATAGGTGGAGGGATGGATCTTGGTCGCCGGATTGCCGGTCAGCCCGTCGTAATTGTAGCCCACCAGCCACAGCATGCCGCCCGAGATGCTGAACAGCAACGCCACCACCGCAACCAGGCCATAGCCGGTCACCCAGTCGAGTGAATTGCCGGTGCGGCGTGCGGTCGCTGCATGACCCTGGCTGGCCCAGCCGGCTGCCGGGGTGGCGGACCGGGCGGCACCCCGCATGGCAGACATGTCAGGCCGCCTCGTCGACCAGCAAGGCGCCGGTCGGCAACCGCCCCATGACGGAAATGGCTTGCGAGGCCGCCGTGACATCGCGCATCGGCGTCGCGTTCAGCGTGGCGACAAGCACGATCTCGTCGACCATGGCGACCAGCGGCGAGGCGTTGAGATTGTCGGCCAGCGCGCCGCCGTCGACGATGACGAGTTCGAAATTGCGGCTCGCCTGGGCCAGCATGTGCTGCGTGTAATAGACGCCCTGCGCCTCGGAGAAGGCAGCCTTTGGCCGCCCCTTGCCGAGAACCGCGACGTTGCTGCCGGGCACGTAGTGGCTCAGCGCCTCGAAGGCATATTCGCCGCGCAGCACGTCGAGCAGGCCGGGCTGCGGTTCCTTGTGGCCCTTGCCGGCATTGGTGTCGATGAACAGGACACGGCTGCCCCTGGCAGCCGCGGCGTTGGCCAGCAGGCGCGCCACCCGGCCCCGTTGCGCTGCGTCGTCCGGTGCCGACGTCAGCAGGATGGACGGCACCAGCGGCCAGTCCGGCGGACGCCGGCTGGAGGAGAACAGGCGCCTCAACGCCAGGCCGGCGACGGCGTCCATCTTCTGTCCGGCCTGCGCGGCGCCGCCGCCGAAAGGCCACCAGCGGCGGCGCGCTGATTTTGCCGGCAGCACGCCCACCACGGGCGCGTCGATCGCCGATTGCATCTGCGCGCTGGAAAGCACCGTCGGCGATGAATATTCCGCGATCAGCGCCATGCCGGTGCCGAGCCCCAGCCCGCCGAAGAACGCGCCGAATACCAGCAGCAACAGCGGCGGCCAGCTCTTCTTCAGGGCCGGCATGGCGTCGGAGATGATGCGCGCATTGGTGCTGTCGACATTGACCTGCTCGCGCGTTTCCTGCGCCCGCTGCAGGTAGGTGGCGTAGACCGAGCGCACCGCCTCGAGATCGCGCTGCAGTTCGCGCAGCTTGACCGAGGCCTGGTCGGTGTCGAGCGACTTGCTCTTCATGCCCGCGACCTTGGCCTCCAGCGCCTGCTGGTTGGCCAGTGCCCGCTCATAGTCGGTTTCGGCGGCGACGCCGATGCGGCCGAGTTCGCGCGCGATGAGCGCGCGCGTGTCGCGCAATTGCTGCTGGGCCGCCATCATCGAGGGATGGCGCGGCCCGAGTTCCGTGCCGAGCTGCGAGACCTGGTCGACAAGCGTCGCCTCCTGTGCCCGCAAGCTCGAAATCACCGCCGATCGCATCGCTTCCGAGGTCGCGTCCGGTGCGCCGCCGGACCGGCGCAACTGGTCGACCTGCGCCTTCAGCGTCGCGGTGCGGCTTTGCGCGGCCGCTAGCTGCGTGTTGATCTCGGTCAGTTCCTGGTCGCTGACCAGATTGCCCGCGGCCATCACCATGTTGTTGGCGGACTTGTAGGCCTCGACCGCATTCTCGGCCCGCTGGACGCGCTTGCGCTGCTCTTCCAGCCGCGCGGTGATCGAGTCCGAAGCGTCCGTGGCCATCTTCGCGCGCGCCGCGGCCTGGTCGGCCAGGTAAGCCTGCGCGATGGCATTGGCGAGCTTCGCCGCCTTGTCGGCGCTCTTGGCGGTGACGATCACGTCGAGGACCAGCACCTTGTCGGCCCGCTTGACCGCCAGCCGCCGGCGCAGTGCATCGAGCGTCGTCCCCGTCTTGTCGGTTTCGCCCGTCTTATCCGTCTCGGTCGACTCCGAGCCTAGCACGCCGCCGAGCAAACGGCTCAACAACCCACCTTGCCCGTTGAATTCCGGATCCTCGGTCAGGTTGGTCGCCGCGATAGCCCTGAGCAGCACGCCGCTCGACTGGACGACGGCAACCTGGCTTTCCACCATGGTGATGCCGCCATCGGGCGGAACCCGGCTCGGATTGACGTCGTTGGTGACCACCTGCAGGTCTTGCGGATCGACGATGATCTCCGCCACCGAGCTGTAGAGCGCCGGCGTGAACAGTCCATAGAGCAGCGCTGCAAGGGTCAGCAGTGCGGCTGTGGCGAGGATCAGGAAACGGCGGCGCACCAATATGCGCTTCAGGTCACCCAGCTCGACGGACGAGGACGGATACGACGCGGCCGGAGGTGGCTCCGGCGCATATTGCATCGCCTGCGGAGCTTGTTGTTGCGGCAACGAGAGCAGGGATGATTGCAAAGGTCGCTCCGACAACACTCCATATGCCTCAAAAGACTAACTTGCGGCTTCAGCCTAGCTATTACTCCAACTGTTAAAACACTATTAATTATGTTGGGAGCTCTTCTGATTTTTGGCACGGAGTTTGCGTAGCAAAGGCACGGGCCGTGTTGACAGGGCGCAAGCGAGCGGGAAACGAATGGAAATGGAGCAACATCTCCCTCCAGTCCGACCGTCGCCCACCCCATCGTGCCCAAAAATCGAACACCGGCCGTTACCGAACATCAGAATTCTAGGGGTGCGACATGCAGGTCAGCCTGCGCCTGGACAGCGACTGCCTCCGTGCTTTTCACCTGCTGCTGCTGCAGCGCCTGGCCGCGCTCGCCGATGTCGAGGTCAGCGTCGACGCACGCCCGGCCGGGAGCGGCATTCCAGGCAGCATAGCCGCGCTGTTCCAGCTTGAAACGGTCATCCACGGCTTGCCCGCGGATGGGTTGGCCAAGCGCCTGCCGCTGTCGGCGCTCGCACCCTTCCAAACGCGGACGCCCGTCTCGCCGGACCTCGTGCTCGACCTCTGCGGCGACGTGCAAGTGGAGGGAACACGCGTCTGGCGTGTGACCTATGACGGCGCCGGCGGCGAAGCCGCCCTGCTGGCGTCGATACTCGATGGCCGGACCCCGCTGGCCCGCGTCGAGGAGAATGGTGCCGTCGTCGCCGAAGGACGGCTGGGCACCGAATATGGCGGCATCGCGCTTGCCGCCTTCCAGGACATGCTGGCGCGCACGGCAAGCCTGATCCTGGCGGCGGTGACGGGTGCCGCACGCGGCGCCCTGCCCGTCCTGCCCGAGCCGATGGACGGTAGGGGTGCGCCGTCGCTGCCCTCGGCCGGCAAGCTCGGCGTCAGGGCGGGCAAGGCGCTGGCGCGGCGCGTCGTCCAGAAGATCTACCATCTCTGCTACAATGCTCCGCACTGGAAGGTCGGCTGGCGCGAGACCGGAGGGCGGGATCTGTTCGACCTGCGCGCGCATCCGGCATCGGGTTGGCAAGAGCTGCCCGACGACGGCAGCCGCTTCTACGCCGATCCGTTCCCGATCCTTTACCAGGGACAGGTAACCCTGTTCGTCGAGGACTATATCCACCGTCTGGGCCGAGCCATCATCTCCGCCGTGCCGTTCGGCCCGTCGGGGCCGATCGGCCGTCCGGAGCCGGTGCTCGATCTGTCCTACCATCTGTCCTACCCCTTCGTCTTCGAGCGCGACGGCGAGGTCTGGATGGTGCCGGAAAGCTGCGCCAACCGCACGGTGGATCTCTACCGCGCCACCGCCTTCCCCGGCGGATGGGTCAAGGAAGCGACGCTGCTGTCCGATATCGTCGCCAGCGACGCCACCTTGGTCGAGCATGGTGGCTCGTGGTGGATGTTTGCCACCGTCCGGGACGGTGAAGGCACCGCCCGGGACGGAGGCGGCGCTTTCTCCGACGCGCTGCATCTGTGGTCGGCGCCGGACTTTCGCGGCCCCTGGACGCCGCATCCCAAGAATCCGGTGCTGATCGATATCGCCTCGGCGCGGCCGGCCGGACGCATGGTGGAGCGCGGCGGCCAGTTGCTGCGCCCGGTGCAGGACTGCCGCAGGAGCTACGGCGGCGCCCTTGGCATCGCACGCGTCACTCACCTTGATTTGAACGGCATGGACCAGCGTGTCGAGACGATCTTAACCCCTGGCGCGCTATGGAGCGGGCGCAAGCTGCACACGCTCAACGAGGCGGGCGGCCTGGAGTTCATCGACGGCTCGGCGATCGCGCCGCGCTGGAAACAGAAGAGGCGACCGTAGTTAACCTAAACATTTGTTACTACCAGCCACCCGCGCTGGTTGCTTGAGGTTGATACGACCCGGAAGATATTTTCCACCACACTTTGTGGAGACAAAAGGTGACTGGCATGAAGGGCAGCGAGATGACCACCGTCGAGGCTGTCCCGGCCGAAGTCGACGTGGCGATCGTTGGCGCCGGAATGGCCGGCACCACGCTGGCCACCGCCTTGGGAAAAGCCGGCCGCAAGGTGGCGCTGATCGATCCGCACCGGATCCATCACGACGAGTTCCGGGCCGAGAAAATCGGTACCGACCAGATACGGCTGTTCGAGAAGCTCGGCCTCGACGAAACGATCAAACGTCTCGTCACACCGTTTGACGACATTCACGTCTTCCGCCTTGGCCAGCTGTTCGCGCGTGAGCGCAGGCCGGAATACGCATTTTCCTACGGCGCGTTGATCAACGGGCTTCGTGACGCCCTTCCCGCGCAAGTGCCGCTAACGGTCGGCAAGGTCGTCGAGGTCTCGACCGGACCGGACCGGCAGCGCCTGGTGCTGAGCGACGGCAGCGTCATCATCGCCCGCCTGCTGGTGGTCGCCACCGGCTACGGCGAAGCGGTGCGGCGCGCCATCGGCGTCGAACGCATCGAGCAATCGAAAGCCCATTCGCTGTCGATGGGTTTCGACCTCGCTGTCTCCCAGCTCGACTGCGGCTTTCGGGCCGTCACCTGCTACGGCAGGCGGGCAAGCGACCGCGTAGCCTACATCAGCATCTTCCCTCTCGGCGACAAGATGCGGGCCAACATGTTCGTGTATCGCACCGTGGCCGACCAATGGACGAGGGATTTCCGGGCCGATCCGCAAAAGATGCTTTGCGAGTTGATGCCCGAAATATCGGCGCAATGCGGCAACTTCGCTGTCGCAAGTCCCGTCGAGGTCCGGCAGGTCAATCTGACCACGACGCAAGGCCACCGTCGCGACGGGGTCGTCTTCATTGGCGACGCGTTCTGTACGACATGCCCGACGCCGGGCGTCGGCATAGGACGGGTCATGATCGACGTCGATCGGCTCCATTCCGTCCACATTCCACGCTGGCTGGAAACACCAGGCATGGCGGCGGACAAGATCGGCACCTTCTATGACGATCCGGTCAAGGTAGCTTCCGATGAGGCAGGCATGCGTGTGAGCGTATATGCCAAGCGGATCACCACCGAAACCGGACTGGAATGGCGCGCGCGGCGCCTGCGCAACAACACGGCACGCCGGCTGGTGATCATCGGCCGCAAGGTTCGCCATTTGGGACTGCGGCGGGAGCCGGGCATGGCGTGAGGGCCCTCCCGCCCTCTATCGTCAGAAGGCGCTTCCCTGGTGCCGTCCCAAAGGGCACCACATCTACCTCTCCCTCTCCCTCCCCTGCAGCGGAAAGGGAGTGCCGGGGCCTTTCCCCAGGACAATGACATAGCGCTGAAAAAAGCAAATCCAGTGCCGCTCAGCCGGAACCAGCGGCGCGCAGACAGGTTATGCCCGCAGGAGATCCTGTCATGGTCAAGAACATCGACCGAGCGTTGCAGGATGCCATTCTGGCGATGCGCATCCTTCGCAAATCCATCATTGATCATGGGCATATGGAAGCCATGGCCGAATTTGACGGCTTGATGAGCGTGACCATATCCGAGGCCGAGCGCCAACTCACCAGCTGGCAGACCGGTCATCGCGCCGAGCGATCAGGCCAGGCAAAATCCTGACGCGGTCGCTCGCAGCCGGCATCCGGCGGAACCTTGCCGCACACGATTGGTTTTATGGAATGCGACATGCCGCCGGAGAACGAAGTGGCCCGATTGGTCGACAAGAAAAAGCTTGAGAGAGCGGATCGCGAGTCGCGGATCATCCTCGACGCCGAACGAAAGGCCCGCGACGCAAAGACCGCCCGCCTTCGCAAGCAGCGGCTGTCCGCCGAGCCAAGCGGCGAGGAACAGAAGCCCGCACCGCCAAAGCCGCGGGGGTGATGGCGTGCTTTTCCCAAAGCAAACGGCGCGACCGGTCGCGCCTTTGTCACGGCTAGCGAATGCCTTCAGGTCAGCGTTACCGAAACTACAACGGCGGCGGTGACGGCCGAAAGCCGTTCGCGCTTCTGCCAGCTTGGCTTCTCGTATTTCTTCATCAGCTATTCCCCCTTTGTTGGATACCGCAGAGAAGACCGGCTTTGCCGCCAATGTCAATCGTGCCGGGACGGCTCTCTGATTTTGAGCGAACGCTCCTGCGCCGAGTAAATCGGTCTATTGTGGTTTCAAATCCGCTAGTCCGGGATAGATTTAGGACCGAGGAAGCGCCAGGAGCCGCTTCGGGAGGAGCTTGCCATGTCAGACACCGCCTTGCCGCTGGTCATCAGCGCGCCCGAGCCGCGCACGCTCGAGCTGATCTTCACGCCGCCGCAGCTGGCGCGGCTCAAGGCGCGTTACCGCATCGTCGAGACGACGCCGGACGGCGTGGCGCGACTGCCGGCCGAGGTGCTGGCCGAGGCCCGCTACATCGTCGGCCAACCGCCGATCTCGCCGGAGACGCTTGAAGCAATGACGGCGCTGCGCTGCGTCTTCAATGTCGAGAGCAATCTCCTCGACAACATGCCCTATGAAACGCTGTTTTCGCGCGGCATCCATGTCGTCACGACGGGCCTGGTCTTCGCCGAGCCGGTGGCCGAACTCGGCCTGGCCATGGCGCTCAACCTTGCCCGCGGCATCGTCGACGCCGACCTCGCTTTCCGCCAGGGGCAGGAACTATGGGGCGGCGACGGCAACCAGACAGCGCGGCTGCTTTCGGGCGCCGATGTCGGCATCATCGGCTTCGGCGATCTCGGCCGCGCGCTCAACCGCCTGCTGTCGGGCTTCCGCACCCGCACGAAGGTGTTCGACCCCTGGCTGCCGCCGTCGATACTGAGGGAAAATGGCGTCGAGCCGGCCTCGCTGGACGAGGTGCTGTCGCAAAGCGACTTCGTTTTCGTCGTCGCCTCGGTGACCTCGGAGAACCAGGGCTTTCTGGGCGCCGATGCTTTCGCCAGCATGCGCAAGGGCGCTGCCTTCATCCTGCTCAGCCGTGCCGGCGTGGTCGACTTCCCCGCCTTGATGGCGGCGGTGAAGAGCGGCCATATCCTCGCCGCCAGCGACGTCTTCCCCGAAGAGCCGCTGGCGGGCGACCATCCCGTGCGCACGCTGCCCGGCTTCCTGCGCTCCGCCCACCGCGCCGGCGCCCTCGACATCGCCTTCAAGCGCATGGGCGACATGGTGCTGGAAGACATGGACCTGATCGATCGCGGCCTGCCGCCGCTGCGCTCCAAACGCGCCGAGCGCGAGACAGTGTCGAGGATGCGCTCGAAGCCGTCGGACAGGAACTGATGCATGTCGCCCAGGGGCTGACATGGTCGTCGGGACATTACACCCGACCAAAGCGGGCGTCGCCGTTGCGCACGCCTGAGCTGTTCGGGCCGGTCCGTTCAATACTCCGCCAAGCTTCCCCCTCGTACCAAATCGTACGTTGAATCCCCTTTGAGATACCTCTTCGGAGGAGTAAATTAGTCCTGAGGGAGGTAGCGATGGTTGAAAGCCATATAGACATGGCGCAGGCAGCTATCGAAGCCAGCTTCCTGTTACGGCATCGTTCGATTGCTGGAAAAGCCGCCTTTCGCCGCGATTTGGACCATTCCCGGCGCGCGATCGCGCAATCACGCGAGCTTTTGGAACGGCTTCGCCGACGCCATCGCGATGACACCGGCCAAGCCTGGGAAGACGCGGCTCCCGTTGCCGTCTCCGCGTTCGATGCCGACATTCTCCGCGCTGTATTTCGAGATTTGGTCAGGGAAGCGAACGTGCCCGAGTGTCAATGGCGCGATCTGGCCAAAAACCTGGTGTCCGAGTTTACCGGCTACGAGCGGGTCGAGACCGGCTTGATAGAATGGCTCATTCACAAATAGGCCGACGCTTTTGGAAGCGTGAGAGACTGTCGGCGGTTACCGCGGATAGCTGCACCTCCGCAAGGCCCGTTCCCCCCGGGGTAAGCTTCCTGTTGTGATGGAACGATCGCGCCGCCGGCAGGTTTTGCAAATGGCCGGGCGGTGGGAAGCCCGGCGTACTCTAGAAGGCCCGTCACGAGTCGCGTCGGTGGCGGGCCTTTCCCTGTCGCAAGCAGCGAACAAAGGGATGGAGCATCCTGTTTTCGCCGGAAATGCTCTAGAGTGGCTTGCGGCCAATGAGAAATTGGCCGGGGTCAATCCTCATTGGCCGGACCAACAAGAGGATCGCGATGCTCAACACGGTCGACTATGGCGGCAAGGAAGCCGATATCGTCCACGCGCTGGAGGAAGACATCATCTTCGGCCGGCTGGCGCCCGGCACGCGCCTCGTCGAGGACGTGCTTCTGGCCCGTTTCCCGGTCTCGCGCCACACCATCCGCCAGGCCCTCTACCAGTTGGAAAGGCTCGGCGTCGCCACGCGCGAGCGCAACAAGGGCGCCATGGTGCGCCGGCTCGCGCCCGAGGAGGTCCGCCAGATCTACGAGGTGCGCGAGATGCTGCAGCGCCAGGCCGCGCTGATGATCCGCCTGCCGGCGAGCGACGCGCTGATCGGCGAATTGACCGAGATCCACCACGTCTACAGCGCCCATGTCGACGCCGGCTATCTCAGAGGCATTCACGAGGCCAATGACCGTTTCCACCTCACCATGTTCTCGGCCTGCGGCAATGCCTATCTGGTGTCCTCGATCGAGCACTATATGCGCCTCAGCCTGCCTGTGCGGGCCAATTCGCTGGCCGACCGGGACAAGCTCGACATCTCGCGCCAACACCACCTGATGATGATCGAGGCGCTGAAACGCAGCGACAATTGGGTGCTGGCGCAGCTCTGCGTCGACCATTTGCAGCCGAGCAAGGTTTTTTATCTCCAGGAGATCGAGACAGGGCCGGCGGGCTAGCGCCGGCTAGCGAACCGGCCGTCGCCGCGACATTGGGTCCTGCGGCTCCCGGCCGTCCCTATCTGACCTTCACGACCACCTTGCCCTTGGCACGCCCCGTTTCGACATAGGCCAAGGCTTCGTTGGTCTGTTCGAACGGAAAAGTCCGGTCCATGACGGGACGTATGACGCCGGTTTCGATGAGCGACGTGATCCGGCTCAGCTGGTCGCCCTGCGCCCACATGAACAGGAAGGAATAGTCCACACCGGCGCGTTTGGCCCTGCGGCGTATGCCAAGACTAAGCAGCCGCAGCACCAGCTTCAGCACGACGTTGAGGCCTTGCTTCCTGGCGAACTCGGGATCCGGCGGACCGGAAATGGATATCAGCTTGCCGCCCGGCTTCAGCACGCGCAGCGATTTTTCAAGCGTCTTGGCATCCTGGCTGTTCACGACGACGTCGTAGCCCTGCAGGACCTTCTCGAAATCGTCCTCACGATAGTCGACGGCGACATCGGCGCCGAGACTTTTCACCAGGTCCATGCTCGCCGCGCTCGCCGTTGTCGCAACCGTCGCGCCGAGATGCTTCGCCAGTTGGATGGCAAACGTGCCCACCCCGCCGGAGCCGGCCTGGATAAAGACCTTCTGGCCTTTCCTCAGCCCTGCCCTTTCGACCAGCACCTGCCAGGCGGTCAGACCAACCAGGGGAATGGAAGCCGCCTCCTCCATGCTGAGGTTTTTTGGCTTCAGGGCTACGTCGGCCTCATCCATGGCGATGAATTCGGCGAATGTCCCAATCCGGCCGTCGCGCGGCCGTGCATAGACTTCGTCGCCGGCTTTGAACTTGCGGACCTTCGATCCGGCCCGCACGACAATGCCGGCCACGTCGTGGCCAAGGACGAAGGGCGGCCGATAAGGCACAATGAGTTTGAACTCCCCGTCCCGGAGCTTTGAATCCAGAAGGTTCACGCCGGCGGCGTGGACCTCGACCAGGACATCATTGTCTCGCAATTCCGGTTCAGGCATGTCGGCGAGCCGCAGCGCGCCTTTCTTCTCATATTTGTCGGCGACAAAGGCTTTCATCATATTCGCTCTTTCACGATTGCGGTCTTTCCGGAATGCGCTTTCATTTTGATGCTCCAGAGCCTGTCAGGGCTAGCTTTCTTCCATAGGTTGAATTATGTTCGTAATATCAGATTATGATCATAATGCAATAGGACTTGGGAAGGACAGGACATGCGTTACGAAAAGAGCCGGAAGGACGCATCGCGCAGCCGGATCATGGAGGTCGCCACACAGCGGTTCCGGGGCGATGGCATCGCCGCCTCGGGACTGGCAAGCATCATGAGCGACGCCGGGCTGACCAACGGCGCCTTCTATCCGCACTTTCCCTCCAAGGCGGCACTTGTCCGGGAATGCGTAGCGGCGGCGCTGGAGGGTCAGTCGGGTCAGATCGCGCAGGCGCTGGCCTCCGGCGGCCTGGCAACGGCCATAGACGCCTATCTGTCGGCGCAACACCGCGATAATCCGGGCACGGGCTGCGCTTCCGCCGCCCTGTTGCCGGAAATCGCGCGGGAGCAGCCGGAAACGCGACAACTCTACACCGAACGCTTGATGACTTTGGTGCGCCAGGTGTCGGCCGCTCTCCCGCCGCATACAAGCGATCCGGAGGCGGTGGCATTCGGTATCTTCGCGACGCTCATCGGCGCGCTTCAACTGGCCCGCGCGGTGGAGGGTGGGGACCTGTCGGATCGCATCCTGGCGGCCGGAGCGGATGCGGCCCGGTCGATGGCGCAGCCGCGCGGCGCCGCCGGGCAGGAGCCGCCAGAGACCGACATAACCATCGCCGCGAAAACAGAGAGGGAGCGCTGAAACTTTCCGCGAGCCGGCCCCGTTGCTGCGTGATCGCCTTCCGGGCGATGACAAGACCCTCCAATCAATGCCTCGCTGGCTCGCCGGCGGGGTTTTTTTTGCCGAGCCGAGACCGCCTCCGGAACCGTCCGCAAATCGCGAAACTGGGAGAAGGTTGGCGAACATAACAAAGTCCTGGACCCCCTGCCCTGCGTTCGAATTTCTCAACGTTTTAGGATTTTCTGGAATATGTTTTGGCTTGTTTGAGCAATTTTGACCTGACAATCCGGAACTTCCGGGCAAACTGTTTCGTTAAAAAGCTTGATCGTTGCTTCGACGGTCACAAAGCAACAGGGAAGGACCTCACCATGAACATCAAGATGATCTGTCTTGGCGCGATGGCGCTTTCAATGGTCACCGGTTCGGCTCTCGCGGGATCCAGCAAGGGAACGTCCGCTCTCGATGATCCTGCCAAGATGAAGCCGTTCTACACGGACTCCGGCATGAAGACGATGGTCAGCAACGACGCCTTCACGAGAGCCTGGAAGGCGCTGACGCCCGAAGACCAGACGGCGATGAGAACCGCCTGCGCTGACGAGGTCAAGAACGCCAACCCCACCAACACGCATCCGGAATTCTGCAGCAGCGTGAAATTGATTGGCGGCAGCTGACAACGCGGCGCGGCCATGGAGACAGCCCCGCTCGCGGGGTTGCCTTTTTGTGACTGCTGACACGTGCGGCCAGACACCGCCCGCAGGTGCTTTCCGCCGCCACGGCCCACAAGTCGAACCCATCGATTCACCGATTTATGGGAACAGGGCTGCGACCTAAGCGTTTATTAGACACACCTTGAAAGAGGAGGTTGTCATGAAAAAACTCTTGCTCGCTTCCGTGATCGCGGTTGCTTCGGCGGTGGCGGTGATGGCCCCCGCAAATGCCGCCAGCATCACGCTCGGCATCGGGAACGGCTATGATGACGATTATTACGTGCCCAGACATCGCGACTACTATGGGGACTATTACCGCGACTACTCCGACTATGGCCCCTATTACGGCCGTCACCACTACCGTTACAGCATGTACGATAACGGCTATCGGCCGCGCTATTACGGCATGCACAGTCGTCGCTGCCACACCGAGGTGGTGAAGCACTGGCGTCATCACCACCGGATCATCGAAAGAGTGCGTGTCTGCCGCTATTGACCGTTCAAATTGATCTGGCCGGCATGCCGTCGGCCGGATCAATCATAGCCGTTGCAGAAGCATTCGGCGGTGTGGGACCACCTCACGGCCCCATCATCATCCCATAATGCACGGCCAGCAGGTCGAGCCCCACCTTCAGCAGCTTCGTCACCACGTCGCGTCCGTCGCCATCCTGCTCGGCCACGGTCTTCACCGGCTGTTCCAGGCACACGACCTTCTGCACAATCGCCGCCACGTCCCAATGCCCGAGCGCCCGTGTCGCGGCGGCATGCGCGCGGCCGGCGTTGAGCACGCTGTCGGCGATGCCGCCGCCGATGCGACCGCCGTCGACGCGCTCCGTCCAGCGCATCGGCTTGATATCAGCCCGCTGGCTGGACTGGAAATGCTCGCGGTAGCGCAGGCCGGCCTCGCGCTGCTGGCGCGACAGCGAGGTGATGCCCAGGAGCGGGTCGACATTGCGCACCCGTACGATGCCGCCGGTGGAAGTGTGGCCGTTATTCGACACCTCGTAGACGCGCCGCGCCTCGGCCGTGCCCGATGTCAACCGCTTGCGGCCGAAGGCATCGTCCTTCAGCGCGAAATCATGGCCGACCTCGCGGCGGATGCGCACCTGCTCGGCCTCGCCCTTGGGCAGTTTCGGCGCCTGCGGCCTGGCGGCTTTGGTTTTCTTGGGCATGGATGTGGCTCCTGTTGGGGGTCGGGTGTGTTTCCTTGGAAGGTCGCGATCCTTCGCGCCGACCTGTCGATCGAAACTCCTCATCGCTTCGCCAGCTTTGCAGCCGCCTCGACGCCGCGCCGCGCCAGCAGCTCCCGCATCAAGCGCCGCTCGCGCACTTCGATGCAGAGCTGCGCGCTCGAAGGGCAGAACTGCGCGTTGCCGCTCTTCACCTCGCCGCGCACGAAGCGCTGAATGGCGTCCTTGAGGTCGCCCAGCTCGGCATCGCTGACGGCCCCGAGATAGCCGCGCAGCTGCATCTCGACATCAGTCAGGGCGGATTGCGGGAAGCAGGAGAACATTGCCGCCAGCGCCTTCGTCGCCTGCTGCAGTTCGGCCGTGGTCATATCCGCGGATCTCCTCGATGATGGCGTTGGCGGCATCGCCGTGGGTTTTCGGCCTGATCCAGCCCGGAGGTTTCTTGGGCCGGCCCGGGCCGCGCGATCCCGACGTCGCCTCACGGCCCCCGATCGAAATCCCCGGTCTTTCGCGCGCCCCGCGCGCTGAAAAAGCGGGAGCTTTTTCCATCTGGTTTCTGGATTCTGGAGAATGCCGCATCAAAACATCGGCATTTGCCCCGGCATGCGCCTTTGTTTTCAAGGCGGTGGCGGCTCCGCCGCGCGCGCCGGCGGCCGCCCTCGCCTCGCTCTTGAGCCGCGCCTTGCGCAGCTCCTTCGTCAGCCTTTTGTGGCCGATCTCGCCGCTCTCGCGCTCGAAGAAGGCCAGCAGCTCGGCGCTGATCGCCCGCCATCGTTTCAACGGCAGCCGCGCCACGCGCGCCAGCCTGGCGTCATCGTCGGGCAAGCCGCCGCCGGCATTCCACATTGCCATCAGCAGCAGCATGTAGGCGCCGATCTGCTCGGTGGAGAGCTGCAGCGTGTCGCCGACGAAATCAGAGACGTAGAGCTGCATGAAGGGCCGTTCGCTCATGCCGCGCTCCACGCCGTGCTTCCAGCCGCGCTGATGGAACCAGCCGCCGGTCCGGACGTTATGACGCGTCCATGCCTAGGGGAGGTTTGCCTATGACGGCTTTCATGCCGGTGACCCTGCGTTTTTGCGACAACAAGACCATGCTGGTCGGCTCGGTGGCCGATGCGGCAACGGCGCTTCGTCACCAATGGCCCGACAAGACCGCGCCGGCCTATCTCGAGGCAGCCCGGCTCATCCGGCTCGCGGTCGAGGGTACTTGCTGCCCGCGCCCCGCGTTCGAGGCCTTTCGAGAGGCGGCAAGGCAACAAGGCATATTGGTGGCCAAGCCAAGAAGCCGCGCGCATGAGTGGCTCGACGCCGCGGCGAGCCCCTGAGAGGGTGGCGATGCAACCGCTTGCCGGCCTTGCGCGTTTATGAGCGTCGGCTTGAATGCCGCGCCTGGACCGAAGGTGAACGCCGTGGGTACGATGAAAACCGGAGTACCGCTCAAAGTGTCCCTGGACGGACATGTCGAGGAGATCGAAAACGTCAGCGATGCCGCCGATTTCCTCCAGCGTTGGCCGATCGAGCGGCGGGGCCACGTCTATCGTAGCGCGCTCAACGCCTGCAGCGCGGCCATCGCGGCGCAGATCTCGCAGTCCGATGCGATAAAAGTGTTCACCGGCTTTGCCCGGGTTGCCGGCATCCTGGTTGCCGGCGGTGGCCCGGCGACGATGCTGGAGAAACGAACGGTGCAGAGCCGCCTGCCCAAACAGGGCCGCCAGATACCGAAATAGCGGTGCGGCGCGATAGCTGTTCAAAGCAATTCTCCCAATATTTCGGCGATCGGGACTGGCGACGGCACGCAGGAGCGACTTTCTCCCGGTAAACTGGAAGAAGGGACCAAGCTTCACCCGGCTTCGCAAACACGGCGCTGGAAGCGCGCCTGATGATAGGTGCAGTAGCTTTTCATCGCCCTGGTGCGCATGCCGCAGCACAGCATGTCCTGGTCCGGCCGCCCGCCGGGCGCACCATTTTGAGGGTCTTCCTCCAGCGCCAGGTCGAGCGGCGCTCGGCAGCGGCTGAACAGGCAGTCGATGAAGCGCATGGCCACGCCATGCGGCTGTCGGCCGATGGGACCACGTGCCGGTGCGGGTACCTTGAAACGGTAGGTTTCCCCATCGGCGATCAGCACGCCCGCCTCGCGCTGGAAAAGCCGTGGCCGGACGGCAGAAGGAGCCCGCTTTGGCCGCGCGGCGGGTTTGGCCGGCTGCAGCGCGGCCCCGGCACGTTCGATTGTGGTTTCCGCCTTGGCGGCGCGGCGCGCTGCCTTGGCCGTCGCCGCACCGGCCGCCGGCAGGCCCTTGCCATTGGCAAAGCCGATCGCGCCCAGCATGCCGTTGCGGTGGACGATGCCGATAATGGCGTTGCGCGATACGCGCGCGCCACGCTGTGCGCTGAACGCGGCCGCGATCGTCGATGCCGAAAGCCCGTCCTTCAGCCAGGCGGCAATCGCCTGCAATTCGCTGTCGCTGTAGCCTGCCATGTCCGTCTCCATTGCGCGGCCAGCGGCCGCCGCGCACGGCACCGTCAGGCAAGCGTCGGGTTCGCCCGCAGACGCGATGGGCGCTGCCGGGCTTGGTCTGGCCTGTCGGCCGCTGGGATTGCCGTGGAAGGGCTGCTGTCAGCCCCGGCGGTCGGCCGGCGAGGCGAGGCGCGCAAGACGTGCCCGCGCCATGTCCCTGTCAGGGCCGCCCTGCCCGTCTTGGGCTCGTCAGGGATGACGGTGCCGTCCTGGGTGCGGATCAGGGAACAACCCGCGGCCGGGTAGAATGTGGCGGGCCGGAGCCGCGGGGAGCGGCGGCTCCGGCCGTTCCGGCCGCCAGTGACGGGCGGACCGGACGCGAGGCCGATGCACCAAGGCAATCGGCTTCGCGCT
>NZ_JAPYKP010000050.1:0-35529 GCF_037179725.1 Mesorhizobium sp. Cs1321R2N1
CCTTGACGAAAGGCAGCACCGCCTCGACCAGCGTTTCGGTGTCCGGCCGCGGCTCCAGCGTCTCCGGCGACAGCGACAGGCGCAAACCGTAGAATTCGCGATAGCCGAGGATACGATGCACCGGTTCGCCACCGGCTCGCCGTCTCAGGGCGCCGTCGATCGCGGCGATGGCGTCGCCGTCGATCTTGCGCCCGGGGTCGGCAATGGCCTGGGTGCGCGTCGTGCCGGAATAGTGCTCGACGATCAGCCGCGCATCGAGCGCGGGATCATCGATACCGGCTGCGGCAAGCCGTGTCCGCGCTTCCCGCAGCAGTGGTCCCAGCGCCTCGGGCAGATGGTCAGCCATCGAGGCCGATATCGGCCAGCAGCTTCGACTGGTGATCGGCGATCAGCGCGTCGACGATTTCGTCGAGTTCACCCATCATCACCTGGTCGAGCTTGTAGAGCGTCAGGTTGATGCGATGGTCGGTGACGCGGCCTTGCGGAAAATTGTAGGTGCGGATGCGCTCCGAGCGGTCGCCCGAACCGACCTGCGACTTGCGCGATTCGGAACGCTCCTCGTCCGCCTTGCTGCGCTCCATGTCGTAGAGCCGGGCACGCAGGATCTGCATGGCCTTGGCCCGGTTCTGGTGCTGCGACTTCTCCGCCTGCACCACCATGATGCCGGTCGGCAAATGGGTGATGCGGACGGCGGAATCGGTTGTGTTGACGTGCTGGCCGCCGGAGCCGGAGGCGCGCATGGTGTCGATGCGGATGTCCTCGGCCCTGATGTCGATGTCGACTTCTTCCGCTTCCGGCAGCACGGCGACGGTGGCGGCGGACGTGTGGATGCGCCCGCTGGCCTCGGTTGCCGGCACACGCTGGACGCGATGCACCCCGGACTCGAATTTCAGATGGGCGAACACACCCTTGCCTGAGATCGTGGCGATGATTTCCTTGAAGCCGCCGGCATCGCCGTCGCTCGCCGATACCGTTTCGAACCGCCAGCCGCGTTCGGCGGCGTAGCGCTCATACATGCGAAACAGGTCGCCGGCGAAGAGTGCTGCCTCATCGCCACCGGTGCCGGCGCGAATTTCGAGGATGGCGTTCTTGTCGTCGGCGGCATCCCTGGGCAGGAGCAGGATCTGGATGTCCTTCTGCAGCGCCTCGATGCGCTCCTCGACGCCGGGCAGATCGGCTTCGGCGAGCGCCCGCATCTCGGCGTCGGTGCCCTTGTCGGCGAGCATCGCTTCGAGATCGGCCTGCTCATGCTCGGCCGAGCGCAATTCCCTGACCTTGGCCACCATCTCCTGCAACTCGGCATATTCGGATGCCATCCTCACATAGGCATCCGGCGCCGGTCCGGCCGACATCTGCGCTTCGAGCATCTCGAAACGCTTGACGACTTGATCCATACGATCGCGGGGCAAATTGACCATGATGAGGGTGCTACAACGGGATCGAGCGGTCGTCGGCGAAGGCCTGCAGCAGCGCCCGCATCGGCAGCCCTTGCGCCGGCGCCATCAGATTGTCTTCGAAGAAAGCCTCCAACTCCTCCAGCGGCAGCTCCGTCAGCATCGCCTTGACCGGACCGATCGAGGCTGGCGACATCGAGATCGAGCGGAAACCAAGCCCGATCAGCGCCATCGCCGAAATCGGCTTGCCGGCGAGTTCACCGCACAGGGTGACGGGCGTATGATTGCGGACGCCGGCGTCGGCGATCTGCTTGAGCACGCGCAGGAACGGCGCCGACAACGTATCGAAGCGGTTGGCCAGTTGCGTGTTGCCGCGGTCGACCGCCATGACGAACTGGAAAAGATCGTTCGACCCGACCGAGACGAAGTCGACCGCCTTCATCAGTTCGTCGAGCTGGAACAGAAGCGACGGCACTTCCAGCATGGCGCCCAGTTTGAGACTGGTCGGCAGGTGGTGGGCGAAGCGTGAGAGATGCCGCACCTCGCGGTCGATGATTTCGCGCGCCTGGGCGATTTCGCCAAGCTCGGTCACCATCGGCAGCATCAGCTTGAGCTCACGCCCGCCGCTGGCCTTGAGCAAGGCGCGTATCTGTGTGCGCAGCAAGCCCGGCCGGTCGAGCGTCAGGCGGATTGCCCGCCAGCCGAGTGCCGGATTCTCTTCCTGGATCGCGCCCTTGAAGTAGGGCAACACCTTGTCGCCACCAATGTCGATGGTGCGGAAGGTGACCGGCTTGCCGCGTGCGGCCTCGAGCACGTCGCGATAGAGCTTTTCCTGGGCTTCGGCGCGTGGAAAGGTCGAGGCGACCATGAACTGCAGTTCCGTGCGAAACAGGCCAATGCCGGCAGCGCCCGCCTCCGCCAACTGCGGCAGGTCGACGGCTAGCCCGGCATTCATCAGCAGGTCGACCTGGACACCGTCCCTGGTGGTCGATGGCTTCTTGCGCAGCTCGCGGTAGACCTCCTGCCGGCGCGCCCGGAACCGCACTTTTTCGGCATAGGCGGCTTCGAGATCGGATTGCGGCCGCAGATGGATCGCGCCTTCCTCGCCGTCGACGATGATGGCATCGCCGTTTTCCGCCATGGAAACGGCGCCCTTCATCTGGCCGGCGACGGGAATGCCCATGGCGCGCGCGACGATGACGACGTGGCTGGTCGCCGCGCCATCCTCGAGCACGAGGCCACGCAGCTTGTCGCGGGGATAGTCGAGCAGTTCAGCCGCGCCCATCGAGCGGGCGACGATGATGGCGTCCTTCGGCAGCGAGGCCGCGACATCCTCGGGCCCACGTCCCATCAGCTGGCGCAACAGCCGGTTGGCGAGATCGTCGAAATCGCTCATCCGCTCACGCAGATAAGGATCGGTCATGTGCAGCATGCGGGCGCGCATGTCGCTCTGAACTTTTTCCACCGCCGCTTCCGCTGTCAGGCCGTTGCGGACCGCCTCTTCCAGCCGCCGGACCCAGCCGCGGTCGTTGGCGAACATCCGGTAGGCTTCCAGCACCTGGCGATGCTCGCCCTCGAACGCGACATCGCGGCGCTCCAGCATGTCGTCGATCGAGAGCCTGAGCGAACCGAGCGAGGCTTCGAGCCGCCGGACCTCTTCCTCGCTGTCCTCGTTGAACAAATTGGTGACGACGATGCGCGGCTCGTGCAGCACGACATGGCCGAGCCCGACGCCGTCGTTGAAGGACAGGCCGGTGAAGCTGACAGGCCGGCGCAGGTCGAGTTCGAGACCAGGCCGGGTCAGCCGCGCCAGATCGCCGGTGGCGATCATCTCGGCGATGACCATGGCCGTGGTTTCCAGCGCCTCGACCTCGTCGTCGCGGTAGTGGCGCATGGTCTTGTTCTGCACAACCAGGACGCCCAGCGTGCGCCCTGCCCTGAGCACCGGCACGCCGAGGAAGGAATTGTAGATCTCCTCCCCGGTCTCCGGCAGGTAGGCGAAGGCCGGGTGTTCCTGCGCGTTGGACAGGTTGAGCGGCCTGGCACTCGCCGCGATCGTGCCGACCAGGCCTTGTCCCAGCCGCAACTGCGCCAGGTGGACGGCGTTCGGGTTCAGACCTTCGGTGGCGTAGAGTTCGAGCACCGAATCGGCGCGCAGCACATAGAGCGAGCAGACTTCGGCGACCATGTTGGAGGCGATGTCGCGCACGATCCGGTCAAGCCGCTCCTGCGGCTCCAGCGGCTCCTGCATGAGCTCGCGGAGCCGTTTCAGCAAAACGCGCGGGCCGCTGGCCTGGTCACGCATCGCGGCTTCTTCTCCAATGAAACACTTGCCGGCGCAGTTTCCGCCGCGGCCGGCATGCACGCAACAACTGATTCAGTCTTGCTACTGCTTATCCAGACCGTAGACGGAATGCAAAGTGCGAACCGCAAGTTCCGTATACGGACCGTCGATCAGTATCGAAATCTTGATCTCGGAGGTGGTGATGGCGCGGATGTTGATTGCCTTGTCGGCCAGAGCCTTGAAGGCGGTGGCGGCAACACCTGCATGGCTCCTCATGCCGATGCCGATGACCGAAACCTTCGACATGCCGGCTTCCGACTGCACGACATCATAGCCGATCTCGGCTTTCAGCCGGTCGAGCACGGCCAGCGCCTTGTCGACATCGCCCGACGGCACGGTGAAGGTCATGTCGGTCAGCTTGCCGTCCTCGGAGATGTTCTGGACGATCATGTCGACATTGATGTTGGCTTCGGCCAGGGGACCGAAGATGCCGGCGGCAACGCCTGGCCGGTCGCCGACACGGCGCAGCGAAATCTGCGCTTCGTCCTTGGCGTAGGCAATTCCGGTGACGACCTGCTGTTCCACGATCTCTTCCTCGTCGCAAATGAGCGTTCCCGGAGGATTGAGCAAATCCCCCATTCCGGGCGCATCGGGATCGTCGAAGGACGATCGCACGAAGGTACGCACCCTGTGCACCATGGCAAGCTCGACCGAACGCACCTGCAGAACCTTGGCGCCGAGCGAAGCCATTTCAAGCATTTCCTCGAACGATATCTTGGCCAGCCGCCGCGCCTTGGGCTCGATACGCGGATCGGTGGTGTAGACCCCGTCGACGTCGGTGTAGATGTCGCAGCGGTCGGCCTTGACCGCCGCGGCGATCGCCACGGCGCTGGTGTCGGAGCCGCCGCGGCCAAGCGTTGCGATGCGGTTGTCCGGCCCGATGCCCTGGAAACCGGCGATGACAGCCACCTGCCCCTCGCCGAAGCGCTTGACCAGGAAGGCACCGTCGATGTCGAGAATGCGCGCCGCGCCATGCGCGTTGTCGGTCTTGATCGGGATCTGCCAGCCCTGCCAGGAGCGCGCATGCACGCCCATGTTCTGCAAGGTGATGGCGAGCAGGCCAGCCGTGACCTGTTCGCCGGAAGCGACGACCGCGTCATATTCGCGTGCGTCGTGCATCGGCGAGGCTTCGCGCGTCCAACCGACCAGTTCATTGGTCTTGCCGGCCATCGCCGAAACCACCACCGCCACCTCGTGGCCGGCGTCGACTTCGCGTTTGACGTGACGCGCCACATTGCGGATGCGGGCGATGTCGGCGACGGAGGTTCCGCCGAATTTCATCACGATACGCGCCATGGAAGCGAAATGCCTTTGACTGGAGCCGGCCCGAGGCCGAAAACGGAAGAAAAGCGCCCGGCTGGCGCCGGCCGCTCAATGCGCGGCCTCCTTAACCAAATGAGCGAGGTTTCGCAAGGCTGACGGCGGATTGCGTAACACACGACATATTGCCTTCCAGGCCGGTGCCGCTTACCAAATGCTGCCCGCGGGAATTCCTCTTGGTTCGGCATAACAGATGATTGCTCGTCTTCGGCGCGCCATGCGATTGCAGCCGCTCCCGATTATCGCCGGCTTTGCCGCGCTGGCGCTGATCGTCGGCGCCCGTGCCGTGCTCGTCGAGAGCCAGAGGGCCAATCGTGCCGCCGCGCGCGAGACAATCGAATACCAGGAGCAGCTTTCCGGGCTGCTTTCACTGGCGCAAGACGCCGAGAGTGGTCAGCGCGGCTACCTGCTGACAGGTGAAAAATCCTATCTGGAGCCTTATCGGAAGGCCGTCGATGCAATTCCTGGACAACTGGCGCGGATCGAGAGCGCGGCCGCTCCCGACGATCAGATCGTCCAGCAGATCAGCCACATCAAGCAAGCGCTTTCGCAACAGCAGGCTGAGCTGTCCCAGACGATCGCCCTCTATGATCGAGGCGACGCGGCAAAGGCCCTGCAACTGGTCCGCGGCGGCCAGGGCAAGTCAGCCATGGACGAAATCCGCGCCAGTATGGATACGATCCGGCGTATCGGCGCCGCCGCGGTGGCCGCGCGCGACGAGCATACCGATCGGGTCGAGGCCTGGTTGCGCATCGGCTCGCTGGCTGCGTTGCTGGGGATTTTCCTGCTTGGTGTCTACACCATCCGTCAATCCCGCCGCCGCTTCCGCGAGGTGCTCGTCGCCCAGGAAGAGCTGATGCGCAAGAACATCGAGCTCGGCAATGAGATCCAGACGCGTGAAAATGCCGAATCCCAGATACGCCAGATGCAGAAGATGGAAGCCGTCGGGCAGTTGACCGGTGGGATCGCCCACGACTTCAACAACATGCTGGCGGTCATCCTCAGCGCCATGAACCTTGCCCAGCGCAAGCTGAAGCGGGGCGAACATGACATTGAAAAGCTCGTCGAGGCCGCGACGGACGCGGCCAGCCGTGCGGCCAATCTGACCTCCCGCCTGCTTGCCTTCTCCCGTCTGCAGCCTCTGGCGCCGCAGGTTGTCGACACCAACCGGCTGTTGACCGGCATGTCCGATCTTCTGCGCCGTGCCCTGGGTGAAGGCATCCGCATCGAAACCGTGCTGGCGGGCGGCCTGTGGAAAATCCACGCCGATCCCAACCAGCTCGAGAACGCGATCCTCAATCTGGCCGTCAATGCCCGCGATGCCATGGACAATGACGGCAAGCTGACCATCGAGACCGTCAACAGCCACCTCGACGAGGCCTATGCATCGACGCATGCTGACGTCGCGCCTGGCCAATACGTGATGATCGCGGTTACCGACACCGGTGCGGGCATGTCGCCTGAGATCATCACCAGGGCCTTCGAGCCCTTCTTCACGACCAAGCCGGTCAATAAGGGCACGGGGCTTGGGCTGAGCCAGGTGTTCGGCTTCGTCAAACAGTCGGGCGGCCACGTCAAGATCTACTCCGAGCCCGGCGAAGGCACGACGATCAAGATCTATCTGCCCCGACTTTTCGGACCTGAGGAGCCGGCGGTTCCAGCCGGGCGCGACAAGGGCGCCGCCACGGTCACCGAGACGATCCTCGTCGTCGAGGACGACGACCGCGTGCGGGCTTCCACGACGGACGTCATGCGCGAACTCGGCTACACCGTCATCCACGCGGCAGGCGGACAGGAGGCCCTTCAGAAGCTCGCCGCGACACCCGGCATCGCCCTGCTTTTCACCGACATCGTCATGCCGGTGATGAACGGCCGCAAGCTCGCCGAGGAAGCGCTCGCGCGCCAGCCCGGGCTGAAATTCGTCTTCACCACCGGCTTCACAAGGAACGCCGTGATACACAACGGCGTGCTCGACCATGACGTGCACTTCCTGGCCAAGCCGTTCACCATCGATCAACTGGCAGCGAAACTGCGCGACGTGCTGGACACGAAATAGGCGGCGCCGGAACTCGCATCATCCTGACGCAGTCACGCTTGTCCATAGGCCGGGGTAGTCGACAACGAAGCCGTGCGGCGAGACGCCGAGGATTTCGTCATAACCGAATAAGGGCGCGGCGTAGGCGTAGCGCGTCTCATCAAGACGCCGATAGGTCTGTTCGAGACGCACCAGTTCCAGTCTGGGAAAGGTCAGGTAAGCAGCCGGAGCGGGCGTCGTTGCGCCGATGCCAAGATCGAACCGGCGGATCGCAAGCAGATTCGACGCGGGCGTGAAACCGAGGTCGACGTCGACAAGACCGGTCACATCATGCTGCGTTTCGCCGTTCAGCATCCACCGGCAGTCGGAATCCCGTTCGATCGCGTGGTGCAGCCTGTTACCGCCCAGAAAGCCGCTGACGCGCGCCGACTGAGTACGCCAACCGGTATCGCAGTCTACCCGATAGGCAAGGCAGCATGGCTTGTCGTCCTGGATGAAGATGGCCTGCCCCTCGAGGCTGTGACCGCTATCGGTCCGCGAAAGCAGGCATCCGTCATACCCTTCGAGGTCTAGCCTCCGCCAAAGGATCGAAACCGGCGTCGCTGTCATCGCTCACTCCTCTGGTTCAAAACGATGCTTCTCATTCGTCCGCGAGGCCGATCCTGTTTCATGGCGATGCTCGGCAGCTGACATGGCCTGACATGGAGCGCTGCGATGTCAGCAGGGGAAAATGTTGCCTTGACATTCGATGCCTCACGCCCGACTTCCTAGCGTCCGAGGAGACCAACCGATGCCTGAGCCCCGACGATCGACGATCGATGCCGGAGAAGTGGAACGCTTTTCCGCCCTTGCCGCCGAATGGTGGAACCCGAACGGCAAGTTTCGTCCGCTGCACAAATTCAACCCAATCCGGCTTTCCTATATCCGCGACCAGATCGCGGCGCGCTTCGGCCGCGACCCGCGCGCGGCGCGGCCGTTCGAGGGCCTGCGTATCCTCGACATCGGCTGCGGCGGCGGGCTTTTGTGCGAGCCGATGGCGCGGCTCGGCGCCGAGGTGGTCGGAGCGGACGCCTCCGAAACAAACATAGAAGTGGCGAAACTGCATGCCGCCGAAGGCAATGTGAGCATCGACTATCGCGCCACGACGGCAGAAGATCTCGCCGAGGCCGGCGAGGAATTCGATGTCATCCTCAACATGGAAGTGGTCGAACATGTCGCCGACATCGACCTGTTCGTCGCCAAATGCGGCGAGATGGTCAAGCCCGGCGGCATCATGTTCGTGGCCACCATCAACCGCACGTTGAAGGCGCTCGGCCTGGCTATCATCGGTGCCGAATATGTGTTGCGCTGGCTGCCGCGCGGTACCCATCAGTTCGGCAAGCTGGTGCGCCCGGAAGAGCTGGAAAAGGCGCTGGGCGGCGCCGGCCTGACCATCATCGACCGCACCGGCGTCACCTACAATCCGCTTGCCGACCGGTGGTCGCGGTCGAAGGACATGGACGTCAACTACATGGTGCTGGCGGAAAAGGGATCGGTCTGAACGGCCAATCCTCAGCCGCCGCCGATACCCACAGCCCGAGCCCGGCGGCGACGCCGGCGAGATAAGCCCGAACCCGTCAGGCTTTCTGGCTCTGCGCCTTGGTGGTGATGAACACGCCGGCGGTGATGATGACGGCGCCGATCCAGGTCAGCAGTTGATAGTGTTCGCCAAGGAAGATCGTACCGGCAAACAGCCCGACGGCCGCCGCGACATAGCCGATCTGGCTGAGATAGACCGGACCGCCCACCGCCTGCAGCCGGAAGAAGAAAGCAAACATAGCCGATGCCGAGGCCATCTGCGCCACCACGGTGAGCGGCACGGTGCCGAGCTGGATGAAGGCCTTGCCGCCAAGCAAGATCAGGATGCCGACGAGCAGCATCGTCGCGGACGCCAAATGGCTGCCGACCGCGAGTTCGATAGGACCGGTTCCTTCCGGCCAGTCGATGGTGCGGTAGATGTTGCCGGCAGCGAGACTGATAGGAATGAGCAGGCCTAGGACGACCCAGAAGATTTCGGCCGGCTGGCCGGCCTCGCCGCGCGTCACCGCCACCATGACCGCGCCGACGAAGCCGACGGCGATGCCGATGATGCCCAGCATGTTGGGGCGCCGCACACCGACCAGGATTGAAAACACCAGCGTGATGACCGGCGACAGCGTGAACATGATGCCGGTGTAGCCGGCGCCCAGATGCGGAATGGCCGAAAACATCAGGAGATTGGGGACGGCATAGGACACCGCGGCGGTGACGGAGAAATAGCGCAGTTTGTGCCCGGTGAGCCGGATGCGTTGGCCGCGCAGCAGCAATACGACGAGAAGCACACCGCCGGCGCCGAGCGAGATGACGAAGGCCCAGACCATGGCCGGCACGCCGGCCGCCGTGGCGAGCTTGCCGAAAGGCAGCGTCAGGCCAAGCAGGCCGCCAGTGACGACCAACAGGCCGAGCGCCGAATCCCAGGGAAGCTTCATCATCGAGCCCTGTCGCGTGCGGCCCTTGGCCGGTATTGCATCTTCGGGTAAGATAGCGGAAAGATTCTTAGCGTCAAGATACATTACGGTGAGATAGATGGACCGTGCAAGGAAAGCCATCGAGCAATGGCAGCGGGAACGACCGGACCTGGACGTGTCGCCGATGGCGGTGATCGGGCGCTTGAACGAGGTCTCCGCGCTGATCGCGCGCGAGCGCCTTGCGCCGCTCTTTGCCCGCTTCGGACTGCAGACGGGAGAGTTCGATGTGCTGGCGACGCTGCGCCGTTCAGGCTCGCCTTACGCGCTGACCCCGACAGCGCTTTACGAGGCGACGATGGTGACCTCCGGGGCCATGACCAACAGGCTGGATCGGCTCGAAACATCCGGATTGATCCAGCGCGCGCCACACCCCAACGACCGGCGCGGCATCGTCGTGCGGCTGACCGAAAAGGGGCTCGCCTTGATCGACGAAGCTGTTGCCGCCCACGTGGCCAATGAGCACCAGATCCTGTCCGGCCTGACACAGACCGAACGAGAAACACTTTCGCGTCTGCTGGAAAAACTGATCGGCAGCGTAAGCTAATTGCTAGCTAGTTCCGGTCGTCCGGAAACACCGGGATCGGCATGAAATCGACGCCGTCCTCGGCCAGGCCCTTGGCCTCTTCCAGCGTCGCCTCGCCATAGATGCCGCGGGCATCGGTTTCGCCGAAATGGATCTTGCGCGCTTCCTCGGCGAACTTGTCGCCGACATAGTCCGCATTCTCGCGCACCTTCTCGGCCATCGCCTTCAGTTGTCCCATGGCCTGCTTCTGCGCCTCGCCCATGGCAAGTGCTATGGTTTCCTGCTTGCGGGCCGTGGAAACGGCGGGCGCCATCAGGGCCTTCTCGACCTTGTGCGAGCCACAGCTGGGGCAATCGACAAAGCCGCGCTTCTTCTGCGTGTCGAAATCGTCATTGCTGCGAAACCAGCCCTCGAACTCGTGCTCGTTTTCGCAGATGAGGGAAAAGCGGATCAAGAGGCGGCACCCCTGAGACGCGGCGCCTCGCCGGCGTTGATGGTGAAATCCCGCGCATTTTTCAGATTGGGGATCTTCTTGCGCGCGGCAATCGACTGCGCCGGGTCGATCTCGGCAACGATCACGTCAGGTTCGTCATGCGCGGCTTCCGCGATGATGCGGCCCCACGGATCGACGATCAGCGAATGCCCATAGGTCTCGCGGCCGTCCTCGTGCAGACCGCCTTGCGCGGCGGCCACGACAAAGGCGCCGTTCTCGATGGCGCGTGCTCTGAGTAGCACATGCCAGTGCGCCTCGCCGGTCTGGCGGGTGAAGGCGGCCGGCACGGAAAGCAGGTCGGCGCCGGCCATCGCCTCGGCGCGGAACAGTTGCGGAAAACGCAGATCGTAGCAGACGGCAAAACCGAGCTTCGCACCCCCGATCCCGGTGACGACGGCCTCTGTGCCGGGCTCGTAGGCGGCCGATTCACGCCAGCTCTCACCATTGTCGAGATCGACGTCGAACATGTGGATCTTGTCGTAGGTGGCGAGCGTCGCGCCATCCGGTCCGAACAGGAGCGCGCGGTTGGCGAGCTTGCCGTCGGCGCGCAGGATGGCGGTCGAGCCTATATGCAGGAACACGCCGAGTTCGCGCGCCAGCCTGCGCGCGGTCGAGACGATGATGTCCTTGTCCTCGGAGCTGAAGGAGGCGGCACGCGCGTGCTTGTCGCGGATCAGCGCGCCGGTCATCTCCGGCGTCTGGATATAGGTCGCGCCCTGGCCTGCCGCCTCGCGCACCATCCGCTCCATATCGGCCGCATTGCGCTCGGGGCTCTCGCCTGAACGCATCTGCACTGCCGCTGCCTTGAAGACACCCATTCTCACACCCTCAAATCGACGAGCCGTTGGCGAGCAGTTTGTCCAGCCGGCCTTCCGCCTCCAGTTCATGGAGGTCGTCGCAGCCGCCGACATGCGTGTCGCCGATGAAAATCTGCGGAAAGGTCGTGCGCCCGTGAGCCCGCGACATCATCTCCTGGCGCAGTTCCGGCGAGAAGGACGCGTCGTGCTCGGTATAGGCGACGCCTTTGCGCTCCAGCAGCCGCTTGGCCGCCGTGCAGTAGCCGCACATCATGCGCGTATAGATCGTGACATCGACCATGACGAATTCCGCTTCCGTTGCCGACTTATATAGTCGCGGACTCGTCCGCCCGGAAGTCCCCCGGCAACACGCGGGCAAAGGTCAGCACGTCGACGGCGGCAGCGCCTCCCTTTTTCAGCGCCTTGGTGGCGGCACGCACGGTGGCACCGGTGGTGTAGACATCGTCGATCAGAAGCACCCTGCGGCCGGCAATCTCGATCTCGGCCTCGGCGGGCACGCGAAAGGCGGCGCGCACGTTCTCCTCGCGCTCGTGCCGCTCCAGCCCGACCTGCTGGCGGGTGAGTTTCACGCGATGCATGGCGGAAGGCGCGAAAAATAGCCCGCTGAGCTCGCAAACCGCGCGCGCCAGTTCCGCCGATTGGTTGAACCGCCGCCTGAAAAAACGGCGCCAATGCAGCGGCACAGGCACCACCACATCCGCGTCGGCGATGAGGTCGGCGCCCACGCGGACCATCCAGCGCGCCATCCAGGGAGCAAGATCGGTGCGATCCTGGTATTTCAGCCCTTGCACCATCTGGCGGGCGACGCCGGAATAGGCGACCGCTGCCCGCGCCCGCTCGAAGGGCGGCGGATCGGCGATCGCCTCCGCCGAGAGAAAACCCTCGCCCATGTGATGGGTGAACGGCGTGCCCATTACCGGGCACCAGGGCCGCTCCAAGAGCCGCAGCTTCGGCCAGCAGGCGCCGCACAGCACGCCGGGCTGCGACACCTGCCGGCGGCAACCGGCGCAGACCGGCGGAAACAGGATACGCGCCCGCCAGCCAAGAGCCGACCGGGCTGCCGACCCGGCCAGCTTCCTGATCTCCTCGGACTTGATCTTGGGCATCGGATCGGCCACGTGGTTGGTTTCTCGTCGCCACCATACGAACCATATCAGGGCGCGGATATACAAGGACCCATCCCTTGCAACCTATAATGGATACCTCCCTGTGGCTGGCGCACAAGCGGCGTGCGCTCATCCATCCGGTTGACGGTGCCGACTTCCTCATGCATCGCGCCGTCGAGGACCTTGCCGACCGGCTGGGCGCCGTCGAGCGCAGGTTCGCCAAGGCGGCGGTGCTGTTTTGCCAGACCTCGGCCGCGGCCGACGTCCTTGCGAGGAGCGGCAAGGTAGCCGACATCGCCCGTGTCGAGGCAGACGCGGTTTTCCTGAATGGTGCCGCCGGCCTGATTGCGCCGCTGGAGACCGTGCCGTTCGAGCCGCAGGATCTCGATCTGGTGGTGTCGCTTTTGTCGCTGCAGACGATGAACGACATCCCGGGCATGCTGATCCAGATCCGCCGCGCCCTGCGGCCGGACGGACTTTTCCTTGGCGCCTTCGCAGGCGCCGGCACGCTTGCGGAACTGCGCGAAAGCCTGCTTGCCGCGGAGACCGAACTCTACGGTGGCGCCAGCCCGCGCGTCATCCCGTTCACCGATGTGCGCGATGCCGGCGCACTGCTGCAGCGCGCCGGTTTCGCACTGCCGGTCGCCGACGTCGAGACGGTGACCGTGCGCTATGCCAACCTGTTTGCGCTGATGGCCGATCTGCGTGCCATGGGCGAAACCACCGCGCTTGCCGACCGCAGCCGGCGGCCGGGGTCACGAAGGCTGTTTGCCCGCGCCGCGGAAATCTATGCCGAACGCTTTTCCGACCCCGATGGTCGCATCAGGGCAAGCTTCTCCATTGTCTGGATGTCCGGCTGGGCGCCCGACGCGTCGCAGCAAAAGCCGCTGAAGCCCGGTTCCGCCAAGGTTTCGCTAAAGACGATATTAGAGAAGCCTGAAGGACACTGACCCGTTCGCGGGCATCAGCCCCAGAGCAATCCAGGAAACTGCGTAGCGGTTTTCCCCGGAAAACGCGTAGCGGTTTTCCCCCGAAAACGCGTAGCGCTTTTCCCGGGAAAACGCGTAGCGCTTTCTCTTGCGGAATTGCGTGAAAACAGGAGCTAGAGCGGTTCGGCGGTTCTGTCAAACAATGACCGCGCTACTGGGCGAAGGCGTTGGCAAGTCTACTGGAATTGTCGCTGAACAACCAAGTGATCGCGTTGAAGACCTGACTGATGCCGCCGACGATCGTCAGCGACAGCACGGCAATGATCAGGCCATATTCGATGGCCGTGGCCCCGTTTTCGTCCTTCAGAAAGCGTAGCAGCACTGTTTTCATCACGTTCATCCCTCTTGCCGCAACCCTACCGCCGACCTGTTAAGAAAGGTTAACGGCACAGGCTTAACAGGCGATGAAATCGCCGCCTTTCGGAATGTCTTAACCCTGTCAGCAGTCGCCACTGCTTTTGCCGTCGGAGCGGATAATGCAGACCCCGCCGGGCTCGGCCTGCAGCACGCTGCGGCGCACTGTATAGGTGCTGCGATGGCTGATCGAACCCGTAGCCGTCATGTCGAGGCCGGGGAAATCTTCGCGGGCCGATTGCGAGCGCGTCTGACTGTCGAGGAAGGGGGTCGCGATCAGCGCCAGCGCCACCGCGGCCGATCCGAACAGCAACGTGATCCGCAGGACGCTCATGCCGGCATCAGCGGCACGAAAACCGCGGTCGGGCCGGATCGTATCCCAATCCCTGTCCAGGCTCATTCTATCGCTCCCCAGCGCATGGCGGCGGCCGTACCAGAACGGCCATCCATCAATTTTTCATGATGAGATAAATCTTCCATTAACGCTGGCTGTTATGGACCGTGGTCCAATCAGCTCTCAGAGGAGGTCGATCAGGAACGGAATCAATGGCGCGTCGGCGGGCGGCATCGGATAGTCGCGCATCTGTTTCGGCCGCACCCATTTCAGCGCCTGCCCTTCCCTCGGCTGGGCGATGCCGCGGAAGCGGCGGCAGACAAACAGCGGCATCAGCAGATGGAAGTCGTCATAAGAATGGCTGGCGAAGGTCAGCGGCGCCAGGCATGGGATCTCGGTTTCGATGCCGATCTCCTCATGCAGTTCACGGATGAGGCATTGTTCCGGCGTCTCTCCGGCTTCGACCTTGCCGCCGGGAAATTCCCAGAGGCCGGCAAGTTGCTTGCCTTGCGGCCGCTGCGCCAGCAGCACGCGACCGTCGGCATCGACCAGCGCGCAAGCGGCGACCAGGAGCAGGCGCTTGCCGCTGGATATCACGTCATTCATGTCCGGGCGGCCGGCGGTAATGATAGCGATAGACTTCCTCGAAGCCGAGCGCGCGGTAGAGCGCCAGCGCCGGCGCGTTACCCGCCTCGACCTGCAGCCAGGCTTCCCGCGCGCCGCGCAGCCTCGCCCATTTCAGCGCCGACAGGATCAGGTTGCGGCCGTGGCCCTTGTTGCGCGCCGCCTTGTCGGTGGCGACCTCGAACAGGCCGGCCAGATCGCCGTCATGCACGCAGATCAGCGTCGCCAGCGGCTCCGCCCCATCCTCGAGCGCAAACAGCCCGGCCTCGGGCTGGATAGCGCCGATGATCTCAGACAGGCCCGGCCGCAGCGATACGTCAGAGCCGCTGACCTTGAGCAATGCGCCGATGAAGCGGCTAATGTCCTTGAGCGGGATCTGGTCCATGGCGGCGTCGAGATGCGCGTCGGCCAACGGCAGCCGCATGACGAGCGATTCGTCGAACCGGCTCCAGCCCTCCTTGTCGAGATGGCTGGCAAGATCGGGCCCGGAGAGTGGCGACATGCGGAACGTCAACGGCCGGCCATAGGCATCGAAACGGCGGCTCGCGCGACCGATGCGGTCGGCGATGTGCTGGATGTCGCCGGGATCGAGCGGATTGACCGAGTTCAGCCGCTTGGCCGGATGGCCGGCGGTCAGGCGCACCACCCACGTGCCGTCATAATGAACGGCGGCCGCGGGCCAGGCGCGAAAGCCGGCCGCCTCGTAGCGGCGCACTGTCGCGAGCATGCTTGCAGGATGACGCGAACCCAAGGCAATCAGCTCCGGTAGTCGCCGTTGATGGCGACATATTCCTTGGTGAGATCGCAGGTCCAAACCGTCGCCTTGCCACGGCCGATGCCGATATCGGCGCGGATGCGGATGTCGTCGCGTTTCATGTAGGCCGAGGTCGCCTCTTCCGAATAGCCGGGGTCGCGCTCGCCCTCATGCGCCAGCCGGTTGTCGCCGAACCAGATCGACAGCCGGTCGCGATCCGCGGGCTCGCCGGCCTTGCCGACGGCCATGACAACGCGGCCCCAATTGGCGTCCTCGCCGGCGACCGCGGTCTTCACCAGCGGCGAATTGGCGATCGACAGCGCGATGCGTTTGGCCGAGCGGGCCGACTTGGCCCCGGTGACGGTGACCTCGACCTGCTTGCGGGCGCCCTCGCCGTCGCGCACCACCTGCAGCGCCAGCGACTTCAGCACCTTGCCGAGCGCCCGACGGAACTGGCTAAGGCGGGCATCTCTTGGATCGGTGATTTCAGGCGCGCCGCGCTTTGCCGCCTTGCCGGTGGCGAATAACAGCAGCGTGTCGCTGGTCGAGGTGTCGCTGTCGACGGTCACCGCGTTGAACGTCTTGGCCGTGCCGCGCGACAACAGGTCCTGCAGGACCGGTGCCGCGATCGGCGCGTCGGTGGCGATGAAGGACAGCATCGTCGCCATGTCGGGCGCGATCATACCGGCGCCCTTCGAAATGCCGTTGATGGTGACATCGGCGTCGCCGAGCTTGACCGTCTGCGTCGCCACCTTCGGATAGGTATCGGTGGTCATGATGGCCTTTGCCGCCTCGGTCCACAGGTCCGGCTTGCCGTCGCTGACCAGCCCGGCGAGCAGATGGCTGAACTTGGTCGTGTCGAGCGGCTCGCCGATGACACCGGTCGAGGCGAGGAAAACCTCAGCTGCCGTGCAGCCGGCCGCCATGGCCGCTGCTTGGCCAGTCAGCGCGGTCGATTCGCGGCCTTTCTTGCCGGTGAAGGCGTTGGCGTTGCCGGAATTGACGACCAGCACCCGCGCCTTGCCGGTGCCAAGGTTCTGCCGGCAGAAATCGACCGGCGCCGAGGGACATTTCGACTTGGTGAACACGCCGGCGACCGCGGTGCCGGCGTCGAACACCATGGCCAGGAGATCCGTACGGTTTTTGTACTTTATTCCCGCTTCGGCGGTGGCGATGCGCACCCCTTCGATTTCCGGCATTTTGGGGTATTTCTTTGGCGCGAGCGGCGAAATCGTCGTGGACATGGAACCTCGGGCGGGAAAATCGCAAGGGGAAGGCCGGTTTGCCCGATACGGCGCGCCGGTGCAAGCGCCGTTTTCGTCGCTCCCGCCAGGGCAAACACGTTCAGGATCAAGCTTGCATTTCAAATCTGTTGGCGTCGCCAGGGTCCATGGCGCTATGATCCTCCCCATGGGCAGGCTTGCGATCCTCGCTTGGGCATTTCTGGGACTTTTGCTGCTGCGCGCCGACGCCGAGCCGGCGCGGCGCGCTCGTCATCGGCAACGGCACCTATGCCGAGGCCGGCACGCTGGCCAATCCCGTCAACGACGCGCTCGACATCGCCGATAAGCTGCGTTCCATCGGCTTCGAGGTCATCGAAGGCAACGATCTCGGCAAGCACGCGCTTGAACGCAGCATTGGCGAGTTCTCAGATGCGCTCGAAGGTGCCGGCGTCGGGCTTTTCTACTATGCCGGCCACGGCCTGCAGGTCGAGGGCCGCAACTATATCGTGCCGGTCGACGCCAGGCTCGACATGCCGGTGAAGCTGCAGCTCGAAGCAGTGCCGATCGACGAAGTCCTCGACATCATGGAACAACAGACCAAGGTCAGCCTGGTCTTCCTCGATGCCTGCCGCAACAACCCGTTTGCCCGCGGCTTGAGCCGCACCGCCTCCACCCGCTCCGCGGCGGCGCTGGCGGGTCTGGCGCAGTTCGATTCGACGCGCGGCTCATTCATCGCCTTTTCGACCGCGCCGGGTGCTGTCGCCATGGACGGCAGCGGGCGCAACTCGCCCTTCGCCCAGGCCCTGCTGCGCCACATCGCCGAACCCGGCCAGAGCATCAACGACATGATGATCGCGGTGCGCCGCGACGTGGCTTCGCAAACCCGCGATGCCCAGCGCCCCTGGGAGCAGGGTTCGCTGCTCGAACGCTTCGAATTTGTGCCCGGCGAACGACCGGAAAAAACGCCTGCGCCGGCCACGTCACCCGCGCCCTCGACGCAAGTGGCTACGATCGAGCGTTCGGTCGGCGACCACAAAAGCGCGATCGGGAAATTCCTGCGCGACGACTACCTTTCGCCGGACGTCAAGGACATGCGCACCGCCGTCCGCCGGCTTTACGGACCATCGGCCACCATCTTCGGCACGCCTTACGATGCCGAGACGCTTGTGAAGGTGAAGAGCGACTGGTTCGCGCAATGGGCCTCGTGGTCGCTCGGCCTGGAACCGGGCAGCCTGGAGATCACACCGCATGGCGAGAGCAGCGCCCAGGCCGTCCTTGCCATGAACTACGACTACAGGCCAAAGGACAAGTCCGCGGCACCTGTGGCCGGCAAGGCGCGGGTGACGCTGGAATTGGTCAAGACCGACAAGGAATGGCGCATCGTGTCGGAGACATCGCGGGCGATGTGAGGCACCGCATGACGAATGCGGCGCCCCTGCGTCACAAAACGGGTCGTTCCGTTTCATCGCCGGATCGCTTATCATTGCCAGCGAATTGAAACGAGGACGACAGGAATGGCCGAGGAGGCTGATACGGCGCGCAAATCGATCGGTGCGCGGCGCAATCCCGACAGTGCGGACGCCATACTGGAGGCCGCCGAGGCAGTCCTTGTCGAGGCCGGTTATGCCGGTTTCTCGATCGAAGCGGTGGCGCGGCGCGCACGTGCCGGCAAGCCCACCATCTACCGCTGGTGGTCAAGCAAGGCCGCACTGCTGCTCGAAGTCTATCAGCGCCAGAAGCGCGTCGACGTTCCCGATACCGGAAAACTGGAGGAGGACCTCGTCGGCTTTTTGACAAACCTGTTCTCGCACTGGCGCGAGACATCGTCGGGCAGCGTGTTCAGGTCCCTGATCGCCGAGGCGCAGTCGGATGAAACCGCGGCCGAAGCCCTTGCCGATTATGCTGGCGGACGCCGGGCCCACACCCGCCAGATCATCGAACGCGCCAAGGCAAGGGGCGAGATCGCCAGCGACATCGATCCGGCCGTGGTCGCCGATCTCGTGGCTTCCTACGCCTGGCGACATCTCCTGACCAACCGGCTCGGCGAACCCGAAGCGACGATCCGCAAGGTGGTTCGATATCTTCTGCAAGGCATAGCAGCGCCCGGCAGGTAGGCACCGCTGGCAAGTGCCAACGAAAAAGGGCGCGGCGCCTTTCGGCTGCCGCGCCCTTTTTCGAGCTGTTCGGGCTTACTTGGCGCTTTCCAGCGTATCGACGGCCTTCTTCAGCTTGGCGTCGGGGATCTCGACCTTGGCACCAGCGCGCAGCGACTTGACCAGCGCGAAATACTTGTCCCGGATGACAGCCTGCTTGGCCTGATCCTTGACCTCGTCGAAGGCCGGCGGCTGCTTGGCGCGCTTGTCCTCGAGCTTGATGACGTGCCAGCCGAACTGCGACTGGACCGGCTGCTCGGTATACTTGCCGACGTCGAGCGCGAACGCCGCCTTGTCGAACTCCGGCACCATCTGGCCAGGTCCGAACCAGCCGAGGTCGCCGCCATTGGACTTGCCCGAGGGATCGCTGGTGTGTTCGTTGGCGAGCTTCTGGAAGTCGGCGCCGCCGTCGAGCTGCTTGATGATCGCCTCGGCCTCTTCCTTCGTCTTCACGAGGATGTGACGGGCATGCACCTCGTTGACCGGCGGCGTGTTGGCGATTTCCTGGTCGTAGCGGGCGCGAACCTCGGCGTCGGTGACCTTGTCGACGACACCCTTCTCGACCATTTCGCCATGCAGCGCGCGCTGCTGCAGGAAGGCCATGCGGCGCTGGAAGTCGGGATCCTTGTCGAGGCCAGTGGTAACCGCCTGGGCGGCCATGACGCGGATTTCGATGGCCGCCGAAAGGGCTGCGGCGCGGCGCTGCTCGGGCGGCAACTGCGCGAACTGCTGCGACAGTTCGCCCTCGGCAAGCACCAGATCGGCTTCGGTCAGGGGCTGGCCATTGACGGTGGCGATCACGGTATTCGGGTCGACCGGCGCCGCGGCCGGTGCGGCCGCATCCGCCGGGGCAGCCGGTGCGGGAGCGGTCTCCTGCGCCATCGATGGCGACAGGCAAAGAGCCGACAGGCCGAGGGCAAGGCCAAGGCTGGCAAGCGACGCACGGCTGAACAACAAGGACATAAGGATGACTCCGGTGAGGGATTGTAAGGAGGGCGGCTTCCAGATCAGCCAGATTGTGGCGGAATTTGGCGCGACCGGCAGGGCCAGCGCGGCGTTGACATCAGTTGAGCCCCCTCTTATCTGTCCATCGACTTGGCGTCCAGAACCGTTTTCCGGGCGCTTTTTGTGTTTGCCCGCATTCAGGCGGTGCGTTCACATGGATGTGATGGGGCCGGCCGGCGCCTGTCTCAAGATTGAGAATTCTATCGAAAGGACCATTGGATGGTCAGTCTCGGCGGTCTCGCCCGTAAGGTTTTCGGTTCCTCCAACGACCGTCGGGTCAAATCGACCCGCCCCCGCGTCGAGGCGATCAACGCCATGGAAAACGAGATGCGGGCACTCTCCGACGCCGAGCTTGCCGGCCGCACGGAAAAGTTCCGCCAGGACATCGCCAACGGCGCCAGCCTTGACGACCTGCTGATCCCTGCCTTCGCGACCGCCCGCGAGGCGGCGCGCCGCGTGCTCGGCATGCGCCCCTTCGACGTCCAGCTGGTTGGCGGCATGGTGCTGCACAATGGCGGCATCGCCGAGATGCGCACCGGCGAGGGCAAGACCCTGGTCGCGACGCTGCCGGTCTATCTCAACGCGCTTGCCGGCAATGGCGTCCATGTCGTCACCGTCAACGACTATCTCGCCACCCGCGACTCCGAATGGATGGGCCGCGTCTACAAATTCCTCGGCCTTTCGGTCGGCGTCATCGTCCACGGCCTGTCGGACGAAGAGCGCCGCGTCGCCTACGCCTCCGACGTCACTTACGCCACCAACAACGAGCTCGGCTTCGACTATCTGCGCGACAACATGAAATATGAGCGCGCCCAGATGGTGCAGCGCGGTCACAATTACGCGATCGTCGACGAGGTCGATTCCATCCTGGTCGACGAAGCGCGCACGCCGCTGATCATTTCCGGTCCGCTCGAGGACCGTTCGGAAATGTACAACACCATCGACACCTTCATCATCCAGCTGCAGCCGCAGGATTATGAAATCGACGAGAAGCAGAAGACCTCGATCTTCACCGAGGACGGCACCGAGAAGCTGGAGAACATGCTGCGCGATGCCGACCTGCTCAAGGGCGAATCGCTCTACGACGTCGAGAACGTCGCCATCGTCCATCACGTCAACAACGCGCTGAAGGCGCACCGGCTGTTCCAGCGCGACAAGGACTATATCGTGCGCAACGGTGAGATCGTCATCATCGACGAGTTCACCGGCCGCATGATGCCGGGCCGCCGCTATTCGGAAGGCCTGCACCAGGCGCTCGAAGCCAAGGAGCATGTGGCGATCCAGCCGGAGAACCAGACGCTCGCCTCCGTCACCTTCCAGAACTATTTCCGCCTCTACAAGAAGCTTTCCGGCATGACCGGCACGGCGCTGACCGAGGCCGAGGAATTCGGCAACATCTACGGTCTCGAAGTCACCGAGATCCCGACCAACCTGCCCGTTATCCGCAAGGACGAGGACGACGAGGTCTACCGGACGGTCGAGGAGAAGTACAAGGCGATCGTCCGGGAGATCCGCGAAGCCAGCGCCAAGGGCCAGCCGACGCTGGTGGGCACGACGTCGATCGAAAAGTCCGAGCAGTTGGCCGAGCGCCTGCGCAAGGAAGGCTTCACGGATTTCGAGGTGCTGAACGCCCGCCACCACGAGCGCGAGGCGGCGATCGTCGCCCAGGCCGGCAAGCCCGGCGCCATCACCATCGCCACCAACATGGCCGGCCGCGGTACCGATATCAAGCTTGGCGGCAATGCCGAGATGCGCATCGCCGACGAGCTGGGCGACATGCCGGAGGGTCCCGAGCGCGAGGCGCGTGAAAAGGAGATTTATGCCGACGTCGAGCGCCTGAAGGAAAAGGCGCTGGCCGCCGGCGGCCTTTACGTGCTCGCCACCGAGCGCCACGAGTCACGCCGCATCGACAATCAGCTCAGAGGTCGTTCGGGCCGCCAGGGCGATCCCGGCCGCTCGAAATTCTTCCTGTCGCTGCAGGACGACCTGATGCGCATCTTCGGCTCCGAGCGCATGGACGGCATGCTGCAGAAGCTCGGCCTCAAGGAAGACGAGGCGATCATCCACCCGTGGATCAACAAGGCGCTGGAAAAGGCGCAGAAGAAGGTCGAGGCGCGCAACTTCGACATCCGCAAGAACCTGTTGAAATATGACGACGTCTCCAACGACCAGCGCAAGGTGGTGTTCGAGCAGCGCATCGAGTTGATGGACGGCGAAGGCCTCTCGGAAACCATCGGCGAGATGCGCGAGGGCGTCATCGACGAGATCGTCGCCAAGGCGATACCCGAAAACGCTTATGCCGAGCAGTGGGACGTCGCGGGCCTGAAGGCCGAGGTCGCCGAATTCCTCAATCTCGACCTGCCGGTCGAGGACTGGGTGAAGGAAGAAGGCATCGCCGAGGACGACATTCGCGAGCGCATCTCTGCCGCCGCCGCCGACGCCGCCAAGGAGCGCGCCGACCGTTTCGGCCCCGAGGTGATGACCTATGTCGAGCGCTCGGTGGTGCTGCAGACGCTCGACCATCTGTGGCGCGAGCACATCGTCAATCTCGACCATCTGCGCTCGGTGGTCGGCTTCCGCGGCTACGCCCAGCGCGATCCGCTGCAGGAATACAAGAGCGAGGCGTTCGAGCTGTTCCAGGCGATGCTCGGCAATCTGCGCCAGGCCGTCACCGCGCAGCTGATGCGCGTCGAACTGGTCCGCCAGGCCGCCGAAGCCCCACCGCCCGAAGCGCCCGACATGTTCGGCACGCATATCGACGGCACCACCGGCGAGAACGATTTCGATGGCGGCGAGACCGCGCTGCTGGTCCGCCCCGAGACAACCGCCATCGTCGCCCCCGAAGACCGCGACCCGAACAACCCCGCAAGCTGGGGCAAGGTCGGGCGCAACGAAGCCTGCCCCTGCGGCTCCGGCAAGAAATACAAGCACTGCCACGGCGCGTTCGCCTAACGCGGCTCTTTCCTTCTCCCCGTTTCACGGGGAGAAGGTGGCCAGAAGGGCCGGATGAGGGGCGGCGCCGACATTGACGATTGACCGATCGGCGAGCTTGTTCTGGCGATTTCGCCCCGCGACACGGCATCAAATCCCCAGGGGGCACATCGCCAATGTCGCCGCCGTTCGCACGACCTGGGATTGATTGCTGAGGGCAGTCATGCTACAAGTCCACCCATGGTGCCGACTCACGCCAGCGACCCGCCGCAAGGCGGGTTTTTTATTTTGAACTGCTTCCTACAGGGGTCGGGCCGATTTCAAACTTGCCGGCGCCGGCCTTCGCGATTAGCCCATCTCCCCACCCGTGGGGGAGATGGCCGGCAGGCCAGAGGGGGGCGCTGTCCCGCCAACTCTCTAAAGGGTCGGTATCCCAATCGTGGTGGTCTTGAACTTTACCCGCAATTCGCCGTCCGCCACGCTGACCAGAAACACCGATTTTGAATCTTTGTAAGCGCCAAGCTTTTTGTACCTCTCGCACAGGTCGAGCAGCTTGCGCGCGTCAGCCGACACCTGGATCCGCCATGACGGTGACGAATGCACCAGAGAGCCCATGATCGGTGTTTCGATCATGACGCCTCCGTCAGCAGGCAAGAGCAGCGTGTCCTTTGGGATGCTCCCTTTTGCTCCAGCCGGCGCGCGGCGCATCTGCGGCAGTTTCGCGACCGCTTGATAGAAGTCGAGCGCGCTGACCTCCACGGCTGGATGGGCAAGTGTTGGTGACTTGGTCGTCATCGCTTCGCCGCTTTCATCGCTTCGGTAATTGCCATCGTCTCGACACTCACGCGCGTCACCCGCGCCAGAAGATCAATCACCTTCTCCTTGTAGTCGGCAAAGCGGTAGGTGTTGAATTTCTCCCGAATTGTAGGGTCCTTTGGCGTCTTTTCCCTGTGCTGGTCCAGAATCCAGTCGAGGCCAGAACGATTTCCGAGCCGGTAGTCCCATGCCTCTTTCGGAATGCCGGAAAGCTGTGTCTCGGTGTCGAGGCGAATAATGCCATTATCACGATCAGCCTTCAGCATCGCCTTGGGCACCACACCGGCAGCACGCGCCTTCTCGTCCGGCGTATCCAGCCGATCCAGCGGCCACGGTTCCACCGCTTCATAGCCGATGTGCAGGTCCATCAGCTTCTTGCCCCATCCAACCCAACACCAGAAATCGGGATAGAACGGGATGCGCGGAAACTCGCGCTTCAAGTTTAGCGCATATTTCTCGCGATAAACCGGGTCGTGGAGCACACCGTAGACGTAGTGAAAGATATCGTCCTTGGTGAGCCGGTTGGAGCGCTCACCATTCCCGTAGGCTTTCTGAAATTCCTTCAGTGCCCAGTCGGTGATGTTGTCTATGCGTTCACCGGCGGCTGTGTAGCGGTTACGAGGCAGGCCCGTGGAAATCGCTGCTGCTCCGGTAAAATGGTAATCGAATATACAATCGACGGCTCCAACCATGAACGGTTTTTGAGACCCGGGGTAGGTGAGCACGACGATATCGTTTCGTTCAGTCCCTAGCGAGCCAAATACGGCATCAATTTGCCCTCGCTCATCTATGAGGAGCGGCGATTTATAGAGATAAAGCCTGGAGAAGGGTCGATAATTTGCGATGGCAATTCGTTGAACGTCAAATGGTTCAGTTTTTTTCTGCTCTAACCGTCTTTTCAGATTTCTTGATAGTTTCAAAATTGAACCGGCAAACGTCTCTTTCTGTAGAGCGACTTCGTACTGTTCAACAAAGTTTTCAACTTTTTTGGAAAGAGTCTCCTCGGCTGGGGCGTAAAGCCATTCGTCGCGACCTGTGAACAATCCCTGGCCGAACAAACGAAAAATAGCCTTCTCCTGCGATCTGGCCTTTGCTCCTTTGGTCTTTTTGTCCGCCACCGAAATCATATGATCCCAGTCGTTCTCGGTTAAATTGACCCAATTCGTATTCTTGTCGGGCTCGATCCGCTGATACGAAATCGCCGATGCCCTGCTGTTCGCCAGAAAGCTAAGCTTGTCCTCGGCCGTATCCATCTCAGGCCGCCTCGCGTAGAAAATCTTGCAGCCTTTCTGCTTGTGACGCTTGACGAAAAATGAAATCGCCACGCCGGTCTGAATCCCAAAGACATTGTGCTTTGTGCCTGAAAGTTTCGGATTGGCGCGCACATCGCCGCCGAGGTCGACGATGTAGATCTCATTGAATTCCTGTTCGACTGCCTTGCGGAACCCATCAAATGTCCGGCTCTCGATGAAGCTGCGGTTGGTGATGAACGCCAGCACGCCGTCGTCGGCCATCCGATCGCTCGCCCATCGGAAAAAGCGGGCGTACATGTCGTAGACCTTGGTCTTCTGCGCCGTTGAGAGCCTGATGTAGCTTGACTTGATCAGTTCATCGATACGCTTGTACTCGCGGTTCTTGTTGTTGTCGTTCTCGTTGGCCTGGTTGGCATTGTAAGGCGGGTTGCCGATGATCACGGAAATCTTGCGCGCGTTCTGCCGTTTCACGCGCACCACGTTCTCATCGGAAAGCCCTCCGAACAGGTCATGTTGGTGACCGGCCTTGATGCCGAGCCCGCCCACATTGTCCAGCGTGTCGACGAAGCACAGATTGGGGAACTCTGCGAATTGGCCCGAAATCGCGGCGTAGGTCGCCTCGATGTTCAGGTTGGCGACGTAGTAGGGCAAGATCGCTACTTCGTTGGCATGGAGTTCATTCTTGTATTTGTGCGCGAGCTTTTGCGGTTGGCCGCGAAAATGTTCCAACAGTTCGCAGATGAACGTGCCCGTGCCCGTCGCCGGGTCCAGAATCTCGACATGCTGATCGATCAGTGATTTGCCAAAATGCTTCTGGGTCAGCCAGTCGGCACCCTCGATCATGAACTTCACGATCTCGTTCGGCGTGTAGACGACGCCCAGCCGATCGGCCTTCTTCTTGTCGTAAACCTTATAGAAATTCTCGTAGATCAACTTCAGGAACTGCTGTTTCTCCTGATGGCTGGAGATCAACGCCGCATTGGCGCGGATCGTCGAATAATAGGTTTCCAACCCCTTGAGCGTTTCACGCTTCAGTTGGCCGGTGAAGAACTTTGCCTCGAGCCCGTAGAGCTCCTTGGCGATATTGTTCTCGCGGTGGAAGTCGCCCTGGTCGAACACATGAGCGAAGATTTCCTCGGTCAGGATGTGCTGGATCAGCATTTCCCGGATATCGGCTTCGCCAACCGAGGGGTTGATCGTGTCCTTGGCATGCTGCAGGAATTTGTCCGCTGCTGCCTTGAAATCGGCGTTGGTGGCGTATGCCGCGTCGATACGCTCGCGCAGCGCCATCAGCACCGCCGGGATGTCGTGCTTGAACTGCTCGACGGCTTTGCGGAAATCGCGGATTTCCTCGCGCTCGTAACCGAAGAACAACGACACCAGCTTGAGCAGCTTTTCAGTGTTCGTCATCGAGCAGCGAAAGACTTCCTGCCGGTTCTGGATCAGGACCGCCGCTTCTGAATTTTCGAAAATGATGTTGTCTTGGGGATAGCCCTTGGCCAGCTTCTTGCGGATTTCCTCGTCGAGATCGTCGGCGGTATCCTTTGCTTCCCAATAGCCGAGCGGCACACGCAGATCATGCAAGATTGTGCCGTCAGGCCTGATCCTGTTCTTCTGTGGAGACAGAAATTCGTACTGGCTAATGAAATGCAGATTGTGCTGGCGCGCCCATGCCTTGAGCAAATCCTTGAACGCTTCCGAGATCACGCCCTCTGTGAGCGATCCAGAAAACTTCCTTAGTCTGTCGATTTCGTTGAGATACTGCTGAATTAGAAGTTGCGACATGATTCCCCCAAAGCGGACGCATTAGAGCGGGTTTCGCGCTTCCGGGAAAGTGCTTGAACACTGAAGCCCGCCATCATTTCGCGAACCTTTGCCCATTTCGTACTTTTCCCCAAGAGAGCCTCTAACACAGGACAAATGCTCCAAACCCGACGCCGCCCCTCATCCGCCTGCCGGCACCTTCTCCCGTATAGTGACGGGTAGAAGGAAGCTCCCCACCCACGCTTTCTTAAGGTGTCTTCGCTACACCAAAGGCTGAAAAGAGGCGGAAAACGGAGAAAAATCGGGGTGCGCTTTTCCGCGGCCACGACTGCCGGGCGGTTCTTGCCGCAGCGTTTGGCGCTGGGGCCGCTGCTCGACCGCATCGACGCCGTGCTGTTCGTCGCCGACGAGCGCGTCGTGGCTCGCGCCGCCGTCGGTCCTTGCGAAAGCCTGCTCACCATGAGCGGCAACCAGAATGTCCGCGCAGCCGTCCATGCCGTGACACTGGCCTTCAACATCGGGCTCATCGTGGTGCTGATCCCGTTTTTCGGCCTGTGGAGCGTGGCCACCGCCTTCGCCATGATCTTCGAGGCCGGCGCGCTGTCCTTCACGGTCTGGCGCCAGCTCGGCATCGTCATGGCGATCTTCGTGCCAGCCAAAGGAGCCGCCTGATGGCCGCCATCCCGTTGCTCGAGGAAACCAGCGGCGGTTCCGCCGGCGCCATGGTGTCCGGCCTTGCCGGGCTGGCGCGCGACGCCGACCCGGCCCATATCGAGATCCTCGCCAACAACCGGCCCGAGCGCAAACTCGCCATCTACCCGGCATCGGCCGGCTTCGACCTGGTCGAGGAACTCGATTATCTCTGCGCCCGCACGGTCGAGCCGAACGTCTTCTTCAACCCGCGTTTCCTGGCGCCGGCCATGCCCCGGCTGGAAGACCGCGAGGTACGCCTTGCAGTGATCCGCGACGGTGATGAATACCGCAACCGGCTGCGCCTGCTGGTGCCGATCTCGGTGGAACGGCCCGTGGTGCCGCTGGGCGTGCCGGTCATGCGCACATGGTCGAGCCCGTTCGGCCCGCTCGGCACGCCGCTGATCGACCGCGACGATCCGGTCGGCGTGGTCGAGGATTTCTTCTCGATGCTGTCGCGCCCGCATTTGAAGTTGCCGAAAGTCCTGGTCCTGCCCGACATCAGGCTGGACGGTCCGGTGGCGAGCCTGATCGGCACCGTGGCCGAGACGCGCGGGCTGATGCTGGTCACCACGGGCCAGACCTCACGCCCGGTGCTGGAGAGCGAACTCGACGGCGACGACTATCTGAAGGCTTCGCTGCGCGCGCACCACTATCGCGAGTTCCGCCGCCTCAAGCGGCGCCTCGGCGATCTCGGCAAGCTCGAACATGTCGTGGCACGCGGCCCCGAGGAAATCCGCCACGCCATCGAGCACTTCCTGACGCTGGAAGCGTCCGGCTGGAAAGGCCGCGAGCGCACCGCCATGGCGATCGACCGCTTCCGCGCCGCCTTCGCCCGCGAGGCTGTGCACCGGCTGGCCGAACAGGACATGTGCCGCATTCATTCGCTGACGCTCGACGGCCGCACCATCGCTTGCCTGATCGTCTTCGTCGAAGCTGGCGTCGCCTACACCTGGAAGACAGCCTATGACGAGACGCTGGCCGTCTATTCGCCCGGCACGCTGCTGATGATCGAGGTCACCAAGCAGCATCTCGAAGATCCCAACATCATGATGACCGATTCCTGCGCGGTGCCCGATCACCCGGTGATGAGCCGGTTATGGAGCGAGCGCAAGCCGGTCGGCACGCTGGTGATCGGGTTGACTCGCGACGCCGACCGCCTCGCCCGCCAGGCCGCCTCCCAGTTGCACCTCTACCGCGAGACCCGCAACATGGCGCGACTGCTGCGCAACCGGATGAAGAGTTTGCTGAAAAGGCGGTAGCGCCAATCGAGAGCATGGATCGGCCGCGGGAGGAAGTTTGGGTGCCCTTGCCAGGCAGTCATAGATCGCTGAATTCCCTTCTGCCGCCTATTCATCCCGCCAGATCACGCGGCGCACGAATTTGATCCCAACCAGCCGACGGTATCGAACACTAACCGCCTCTTCACCGACAAGGTGGAGCAATTCCGCATCTATGCTCTCGCTCGTGCGGCACATCTGGCAGGTCATCCTGCCGCGCAGCGTCTCGATCGGCACATTGCCGTAGACCTCTCTCAGCTCTGCCGGCTTGAAGAACCGTTTGATGTTGCAGTTCCGGCAACGAATGAGCGTGACCTGCCCCGCATTGTGGGCATGCATAAGGGTCCATGGCGCGCCTTTGTGCCATCGTTCGGGTTGGTCGGGCATGCGGCAGAAAAAGGAACATATTCCTCTCTCGTCAAGAGTGGGGTTGCCACTTTGCTCTCATTTCGTTTACTTTGCTAAATTAGCCGCAGGAACCATCCTGTCTCATGAATGAGATGGTTTGACCGTTGATCGGCCGTCGCTCGTCACAAGCGTTCGGATCGAACTGTCTCGACGAAAAGCGACCCGGCCGGAAGCGATTGTAAAAGGTCGGCCTCGGGCTCCGTCAGATTGATCCAGGCGGCCCACTTCTCTGGCTGGAGCACCACGACCTGGCGATTGTGATACGGCGCGACGTCTGGTCCCGGGTCAGTCGTCAGCATCGTGAATGTCGGCGGCTTGTTGCCGGTCCCTTCGCGCCACAAGCCTGCAATCGCCATGAATGGCGAGCCGTTCAACGTGAACCGATGCTTTGCCTTGGGGTATTTCGTGCCCGTGAATTCGAAGAACCCCGAAGCGGGCACCAGACAGCGCTTGCTATTCCCGAATTGCCGGCCTTCCGAGCGGAAGTTGAAGACGGGGCCGCCCTTTGGCCCGACCGGTGGAAATCCGAACGTCATCGAAGCCAGTTCTATCGCGTCGCCGGCAGCGCGCATGATTGGTGCCGGATCGTTAATGTGGATGTCGTCCACCCCTGGTAAATCGAGTTCACTTTGATGATCCGGGATTTTGAGCGCCAGTGACGCCATCATCCGGCAATATTCGGCCCAAGCGACATGTTGCTCGTAGTCGTTGCACATGGATGGCTCCGGAGCGCTCACCTCCGCCTAAAGCTACGGCGCGAGCCCGAAATGGCAAGCAGGTCACCCAAGGATGTCGGCTTCGATCGCGGCGTTAACAAATGCGGCGCGCGCTCCCGCGCGTCCTTCCTACCTCCAAGGCGGCGAGGCACGCTTTTCGGGCCGCCATGTGCCTCTGAATATTGGCTGCCTGGGCGACGCGCTCGACTTGAACAGCCTGCTGCCCGACCTGCCAAGTGCGACCTGGACGGGTTGGTCAAAACGCTGATCTTGCATCGCTGCCCACCTCCCGAAGCGCTCAATGCGACACCCCTAGCTGAATATAGGCGAGCTATTCCGGAACATTTTAGCAGAGCTGGATGTTGGATGTCATGACGGGGCGTGCTCGCCCTGCTTTCGACAGACCATCGAGGAGAGAACCATGGATTGGAACCGCATCGAAGGAAACTGGAAGCAATTCAAGGGCAAGGTGAAGGAACAGTGGGGCGATCTCACCGACGACGATCTCGACCAGATAGCCGGGAGGCGCGACCAGCTGGAGGGCAAGATTCAGGAACGCTACGGCATCGCGAAGGATCGCGTTCGCCAGGAGGTCGACGACTGGTATCGCCGCCAGAGCTGGTAGTTTGTTCAAACGTCCATTTTGTTGAGAGGGCGCCGGCATGGGCCGGCGTCCTTTCTCCGTCCTGGGCAGATGGCTGCGGTGTCCTCAGCTTGGTCTTGCGGATCGAGAACTGGCTGACGCTGGCAAAACTCCGGCACACGGGCGCCTCCCGCGTTGAAAGCCTTCCCGCGCGCCATCTCCGGTGAAATGCTCGCTGAACTTCAAAGGGCGTGTTGGTCGCGATGATCAAAACAAACGGCCATGGTCCGACCAGTTGCGAATTTGACCACGGCCTCCACCAGGGCGTCATCGCTGCACGGCCAGTCCGGCGCCAGGCGTCGAACCTCCGCGATCACTTCCCGGGTGGAGACTATCGCAAATGCCTCCCACCCCGATAGCGTCATGGAAACAAGCTCTTCGCTTGTCAGGCGGGGTAATATCCGATGCCGCGTCATGTTCACCGCGTTTCCTCCCAACGATGAACGTTAAAGATAGAGCCTAGCGCGAAGCCCTGAGGTCAGCGAGCTAAAATGTGGTCTGACCAAAATGGCTCACGCCCACGGTCTTGGGGTTGGATTTGTTGACTTCAAAGCGATCAAATGGTGCCCCTAGCCGGGATCGAACCAGCACTCCTTGCGGAACTCGATTTTGAGTCGAGCGCGTCTACCAATTCCGCCATAGGGGCTCAGGCCGGGCGGCCTGGATGGGCGCGGACTATACGGTCGGAGGCCTGTTCGTCAACTGGCCAATTCTCGGTATCGCATTGGATGCGACCAATCTTCGCCTTTTGATTTCGCGGCGGTGCTGCCATTGTGCAGCGCGGAAAATCTTTCTAGACAGGCGGCGCACCAAAGCGCGCCGTGTCTGGAGACATGCTGCGGCGCGCTTTGCGTCCTTGTTTTCATGCATGCCCTTGTCCCAGGGCGGCCGTGCGGTTTTGGGTCACTTGCGCTAGGAGAGCCGATGCTTCGCGGACTGTACGACTGGACCCTGTCGCTGGCGGCCCGCAAATCGGCCGAATGGTGGCTGGCCTTCATCGCTTTCGTGGAAAGCTCGGTATTCCTGGTGCCGGCCGACGTGCTCTATCTGCCGATGGCGTTGTCGCGGCCGGATCGCGCCTATCGCTATGCCTTCATCGCCACCGTCGCCTCGGTGCTGGGCGGCATTGCCGGCTGGTTCATCGGCCACTACGCCTATGACGCGGTGGCGCGGCCCATCCTCGAATTCTACGGCAAGTATGACGAGTTCGAGCAGTTGCGCTCCTCGGCTGGCGTCAGCATCGAGTTCATCGCCCTGATGCTGGTCACTTCGGGTGCCGCGCATCTGCCGCCCATCAAGGTGGTGACGATCCTGTCCGGCGCCCTTGGCGTCAATCTGGCGCTGTTCATCGTGCTGGCCGTCATCGCGCGCGGCGGCCGCTTCCTGCTCCTGGCGTGGCTTTTGCGCCGCTATGGCGAGCCAATCCGCGAATTCATCGAAAAGCGCCTGGGCCTGATCGCCGGCGCCGCCGCGGTTGCCCTGATTTTGCTCTATATCCTGATCAAATACGCTCTCTGACGCTTGTCGCTCAAACCGCGCAACGATTTCGAGAGCGTGGCAAGCAGATCTGGCGGACGGCGAACACGATGGACGAGAGACCGATGACAGCGACCATGAATGCCGATACCGGACGCCAGCGGACACGCGCTGCCTTGTTTCTCGCGGTCGCGATGGCCGCGACCGTTGGCTCGGCGCTCGGTTTCCAGCACATCGGCGGATACATACCCTGCCATCTCTGTCTGGAACAGCGCACCCCATATTACATCGGCGTGCCTTTGATGGTGCTGGCGGTGATCGCATCGATGCTGCGCGCACCGGCATGGCTGACGCGCGGCCTGCTGGCGATCGGCGGCCTGTTGATGCTCTACGGCCTTTATCTCGGCGTCTATCACTCCGGTGTCGAATGGGGCTGGTGGCAGGGTCCGGCCGATTGCACGGCGGGGGCCGGACCGGTCGACACCGGCGGCAAAGGCGTGCTCGACGCGCTCGACAAATTCGTGCCGCCCTCCTGCGACAAGGCCGCCTTGCGCATTCTCGGCCTGTCCCTGGCCGGCTGGAATGCCATCGCCAGCCTGATCCTCGCCGCCGTCGCCTTCCGCAGCGCTCTGTCTCGTGACTGACACAACAGCGCCGTCGCGAGATCATTCAAGAATTCGGCAGATTGAGTGACCCATTGTGGGTCGGAGAAGTGGGACTTGTGCGCCGGTCTGCTTGTGGGTGGGCAGCATGGTTATCCGGCCGACCGCTCAGCATTAAACGTCCATGACACGATGCGGCGCTCGGTCGATATGCCTTCGCACTACCGGATTTTAGCGCACGAGGGAGCTCCGGCTGCTGCGCGACCCTCAAGCACCGATGGCGACAATGCGTGAAATCCTTTGTTGCCCCGTTGCCGCTCAGACCCAAAAAACGCTTCAGGCGGCCAGCCTGCCGAATTCTCGAACGGACTCAAGGCTCCAGTTCGACATCCCAGTAGAGATAATCCATCCAGCTTTCATGCAGATGGTTGGGCGGAAACAGCCGGCCGTTATTGTGCAGATCGTGCACGGTTGGCTGATACGGCTTCTGCAGCGGCCACATCTTTGCCTGCGACGGCATCATCCCGCCCTTCCTCAAATTGCAGGGCGAACAGGCGGCGACGACATTCTCCCATGTCGTGGCACCTCCGCGATGGCGGGGGATGACATGGTCGAAGGTCAGGTCGTCGGGCGTGCTGCAATACTGGCACTGGAAACGATCGCGCAGGAAGACGTTGAAGCGGGTGAAGGCCGGATGCCTGGACGGCTTCACATAGGCCTTCAGGCTGACCACGCTCGGCAGCTTCATCGAGAAGGTCGGCGAGGATACCGCATGCTCGTATTCGGCGACGATGTTCACCCGGTCGAGGAACACCGCCTTGATGGCATCCTGCCAGGACCAGAGCGACAAGGGGTAATAGCTGAGCGGACGGTAATCCGCATTCAGCACCAGCGCTGGAAGCCCATCCGGAGATACGGCAACCGTCACCTTGTTGACCTCCTTGGTTCGCACATGATCCCGAAAATCGAATTCGACTTTCGGAAAGGATCATGCGCTGCTTCAAAAGCCCGACCGTTCGGCGCGGATACTGTAAGCCCGACATGACAGGGATGTGAAGCGGATTGTCGCTCGCGCGACGTGCCAAAAACGCATGATTTTTATGCTTTTTTGCAATTCAGGCCGGCGGTGCGGCGTCCCGGCCCCTGGTTTCGCGATAATAGGACCAGAAAAGCCGCGATGCGACACCTCGCCACGGGCTCCATGATTCGGCCAATGCGATCAGTGTTTTCTCCGCTGGACGCGGGTCGATGCCCAGCGCGTGACCGACAGCGCTCTGCAGGGCGACATCGCGCGCCGGGAAAATATCGGGATGCCCGGCGGCAAACAACAGATATACTTCCGCCGTCCAGGGACCGATACCGGGCACGGCCGTCATCCTGGCGATTGCCTCCCCAGCGTCGAGCGAACAAAGGTGATGCAGGTCGAGCCCGTCGGCTACGGCCTGGGCGACCGCGACAAGGCCACGCTGCTTGGGCCGCGACAGGCCGGCCTCGCGAAACATGTCCTCGCCGGCGGCCAAGATCGCTTGCGGCGTCAGCGGATCGACCAGTTTCGTCAGCCGGCCGAAGATGGCATCGGCGCTGGCCCGCGACACCTGCTGCGAGACGATGATCGAGGCCAGGCTCCTGAAGCCGGGCTCCGAAAGCCTGAGCGGCACCTCGCCGGCCATGCCGCGCACTTTTTCCAGGCGCGGGTCGATGAGGCAAAGCGCGTCCAGTCCCCGCTCAACGTCGTCAACTGTCGCGATGCGCTGCATGATATCCTTGTCCGAAAATGTGCCGCAAAGTAGCAATGGCCAAAACCGCAGCACAACCCGATTGCCGCCTGAGACATGACGCTCCTGACATTCCGCTTCGCGCCCAGCCCCAACGGCGAACTGCATCTGGGCCACACCTATTCGGCGCTGCTCAATCAGAAGCTGGCGATGCATATGGGCGGCCGCCTGCTGCTTCGTGTCGAAGACATCGACACCACGCGCTGCACGCCGGAGTTCGAGGCGGGCATGTTTGCCGACCTGAAATGGCTGGGCCTGGGCTGGGAAGAGCCGGTGCGCCGGCAATCCGAGCATTTCGCCGACTACGAAGCGGTGCTGGAACGGCTGATCCGCGAGGAACTGGTCTATCCCGCCTTCATGAGCCGTGGCGAGATCAGGGCTTTCATCGCCGACAGCGAAAGGTGCGGACGCGACTGGCCGCGCGATCCCGACGGTGTGCCGCTCTATCCCCCGGCCGACAAGGCATTGCCGATGAAGGAACGCAAACGGCGCATCGCCGAGAATGCGCCTTTCGCCTGGCGGCTGGACGTCGGCGCCGCCATGGCGCGTGCCGGCAAGGACCTCACATGGGCCGAATTCACCGATGAGACGCTATCGGCGACGCGCCCGGTCGAAGCCCGTCCGCAGGACTGGGGCGACGTGATCGTGGCGCGCCGGGACATCCCGACCAGCTACCACCTCGCCGTCGTCATCGACGACGCGCTGCAAGGCGTCAGCCATGTCGTGCGCGGCCAGGACCTGTTTTCCGCGACCGGGGTGCAGCGCCTGCTCCAGGAGATTCTGGGATTGCGACGACCCGTCTATTTCCATCATCGGTTGATCCTCGGGCTGGACGGGCGAAAACTGTCGAAGAGCCTCAGGGATACCGGTCTCGCCGCCTTGCGCGAAGCAGGCGCTTCGCCGGACGATGTCAAAAGGATGGTCGGGCTTTGACCAGTACACCGTCAGGAGAAATGCTCTCCAGACGCGTGACCCATTGAATTCCCGTGACGCATGGATCAATCGTTTCGTTTTGCGCGCCGGGTTCAACAGGACTAGGGCGTAGTGACGATTTAACGGGTTGGGATTCCCAAGGAAGGGCAAATCAGATTCAACGCTGATTTTTGGAGGTCAGCGATGGACTGCGATGCGCTTCGAGAGGATCAGTGGGAACGGATCAA
>NZ_JAPYKP010000051.1:0-35059 GCF_037179725.1 Mesorhizobium sp. Cs1321R2N1
GGCGCTGTGCCCCGCGCCGGCACGGGTGTCCGCCTGCTGGGCAAAGGATGCGCCGACGACGGCCGATTCCGTGATCGCTTCGCCGCTCAATTCCTTGACGATGCGCCCGCCTGAAAACACCAGCACGCGGTCGCAGGCCAAAAGCTCGGCATCTTCGGTCGTGTGCCAGACCAGCGTGCGACCATTGTGCGCGATCTCGTTGCAGAGCCTGTAGAAGTCTTGTTTCGTGGCAATGTCGACGCCGCGCGTCGGATCGTCGAGCAGCAGGATCGGCGTGTCGGCGACGAGCGCGCGGGCAACCAGCGCCTTCTGCTGGTTGCCGCCGCTGAGTTCGAGGATGTTGGAGCCGAAGCGTTTGTCGTCGAGCCGCAACCGGCCGGCTGCGACGCCCGCCGCCTCGCGGCAGGCGCGTTCCGAAACAAGGCCCAGTGCCGGACGGCGGGCAAGGCTGCCGATGCTGATGTTTCCAAGCACGCTCCACAGCGGGAACACGCCTTCCTTCTGGCGGTCGCCGGCAATGAAACCGGCATCGCCGCTCCTGGTGATCGCGGTTCCCCCGGTAGAATCCGGCTCGAGGATGGCGTGCAGCAACTCCTTCTGGCCGCTGCCCTCGAGCCCCGCCAGTCCGATGATCTCGCCGCGGCCGATCTCGATATCGCGGCCGAGTCCGGCGGTCAGGGAACCGGACAATTTAACCAGCGCCTCACCGCTGCTGGCGGCGGCGGCGCTGTGCTGGTGGATTGAATTGGCGTCGCCGCCCATGAGCTGCACCAGTTGGCCGATCGAGGTGTCGGCGACATCGCCGCGCCAGGCGGTGCGTCCGTTGCGCAGCACCATCACCTGCGTGGCGATGTCGATGATTTCCTGCAGCTTGTGGCTGATGAAGATGAAGGCGAAGCCGGATTTGGCACGCTCACGAATAAAGGCCCGCAACTGTCTGGAGCGGTCGAGGTCGAGCGAGGAGGTCGGCTCGTCGAGCACGATCAGCTTGACGCCGGGCGTGGCGGCGGCGCGCGCGATCTCGACCATCTGCCGCTCGGCGATGGAGAGATGGCCGACTTCGGCGTTCACATCGATGCCGTTGGCGTGAAAGACGGCGTCCAGCGCTGCGCGGGCGCGGTCCCTGTAGAGTGCGCGCCAGCCCGGCCGGTTGGCCGCGTCGCCGGGTGTCTCCAGGAAGAAGTTCTCGGCGACGGAAAGGTTGGCGCACAGCGACAGTTCCTGATGAACCATGCGGATGCCGCGCCTTTGCGCCTCCGCCGTGTCATAGGCGCCGAAGCTCGCGCCTTGTCCGGCGAACGAAATCGAGCCGAGGGTCGGCGACGTCGCCCCGCACAGGATGCGCATCAGTGTCGACTTGCCGGCGCCGTTGCCGCCGACCAGGCCGATGATTTCACCGGCCGAGACGGCGAGGTCGATCTGCGCGTTCGCCAGCGTCGGCCCGAAGCTCTTGGTGATCCGCGACAGCGAGACGACGTTAGGCCTGATGTCGGGTATCGTAGCGGCTGCGCCTTCCGGACCGGCTACGGCAAGATGGGACATTCGTCCTCCGTTCTTTACGGGCGAGGACCGGGCGCGGCCGTCTGGCGGCGCCCGGTCCTTGGCAACAACAGCCTTACTTGCTGAGCAGGTTCTGCTTGACCCAGTCGAGCGAATAGCTGGGGCTGATGATCTGGCCCCCCGGCAGCTTCGCATACTCCTTGAGATTGCTGGCATCGACGGTCGCCACCGGCATGATCATCAGCTTCGGTGCCTTGCCGCCCTTGAGCAGCGAAAGGCCGAGCCAGAATGCGGCGCCGCCAATGCCCGGCGTGGTGTTCATCGAGACCGTCTGGTAGCTGTTCTTGGCATTCTCCTCGGCCCACCATTTGACGAAGTCGGTGCCGCCGCCGCCTTCGATGATCGGCATCTTGCCGGCATAATCACCGCCATATTGGACGAAGGCCTGAGCAATGCCGACATCGTCGCTGCCGCCTTGGCCGAGCACGGCGTCGATATGTGGCAGCGAGGGCAGGACGTTGGCGATCGCCGCCTGCGCGACCGAGGCCGTCGCCTGACCATAGACGGTGGCGACAACCTTGATGTCGGGATATTTTGCCAGCACCGACTGCTGCGCGTTGAACATGTCGTTGTCGGGCGCCGACCCCTTCACGCCGCGCACTTGGATGACGTTGCCCTTGCCGCCGATCATCTTGAAGACGGCTTCGGCCTGGGCCGCCTTGTAGCCCTTGAAGTCGAAGTTGAGCTGGTAGTTGCAGGGCGCCGAAGCAACCGAATCGAAGGAAACCACGATGATGCCGGCCTTGCAGGCCTTTTCGATGATGCCGTTGACCGCGGTCTCCGAGGCGGCGTCGACGGCGAGCACGTCGACCTTCTTGAGGATCAGTTCGGCGATCTGGCTGTTCTGTTGCGCCACCGAGCCGTCACCGTTCATGACGATGTAGTCGGCGATCTGACCGGCCGCCTTGGCTTCCTTGGCCGAGGTCTCGAAAGCCTCCACCATTTGGTGCCGCCAGGTGTTGCCGTAATAGGCGTTGGCGAGTGCGATCACCGGTGCGTCCGGCGATGCCATCACCGGCAAAACCGAAACACTGGCTAGCGCGGCGCCGGCAAGCGCCGCCACAATTGAAAACTTCATGATATCTCCTCCCAAAAACACCGGCCGACCTGATCGGCTCGTCTGTTCATTCCGTGACGATGGCTCTTTTCGAAAGACACCATACCATCTACATATTATACCAGCATACCAAGTACGCAAGCTTTTTGCTGCTCTGGTCGGACCGGTGCTGAGCATAGGCCCGCCAATTGCGTTGAATTGGCATGTCGTGCGGTAAGGGACCCCCCGAGTCCGAGGGTCAGGACGAGACCTCCAGCGTTCCATGCCGCTATCGCCATCCCGATGCTGTTGCGCTGTCATTCCGCTTTCGTGAAGAGTTTCGGGCGTGAAGAGTTTCGGGCACCGGCAGGCGTACGAAGGTCCCGAGGAAGGAACCCGCCGCACGGTTGCGATCAATAAAAGTGACTTGGAGGCGGTCAGCGCATTGATTAAATCAGATTCCAAGATATACAGGGGCAATTTCGGATATGGATTTCGTATAGACTGGCCAATCGATGAGTCGCAATTTTCTGGTGATCGAACCTGAGGAAGGCATGGCCGTGCTCAAGGGGCTGGCCTCTTCGGCGCGCATCTCGATGCTGAAACTGCTGCATGAGAAAGGGCCGATGAATGTCAATGACATCGCCGCCCTGCTGTCGCTGCCGCAGTCGACGGTCTCGACCAATATACAGGTGCTCGAGGATGCTGGCCTGATCCGCACCGAGAACCAGAAGGCGAAGAAGGGCAGCCAAAAGATCTGCTATCCGACCGCTGAGGAAGTGCTCGTGGTCTTCAAGAGCGAATATCGTTCGCTCAAGAACGACGCGATCGAAGTGTCGATGCCGATTGGGCTCTACACTGGATTCGAGGTCACCGCGCCCTGCGGTCTCTGCTCGCCGGACGGGATCATCGGTCTCCTCGATGTGCCCAACACCTTCCTCGATCCGGACCGCATGAAGGCTGGTCTGTTGTGGTTCACGCGCGGCTTTGTCGAATACCAGTTCCCCAACAATGCCAAGCTCGCCAATGCCGAGATTACCGAACTCGAACTGGTGACCGAGCTGTCCTCGGAAGTGCCTGGCACCAGCGCCGATTGGCCCTCCGACATCACGCTGACGATCAATGGCGTCGATGTCGGAACGTGGACGTCACCCGGCGATTTCGGCGACAAGCGCGGCGTCTTCACGCCCTCCTGGTGGAAGCTCAAGGGCTCGCAATATGGCAAGCTGAAGAACTGGCGAATTTCCACCGACGGCACCTATGTCGACGGTGTCAGGATTTCAGAAGCCAGCCTCGCCGCCCTCGACCTCAAGGGCCATCATTCAATCCGGGTCCGTATTGGCGTCAAGGACGATGCCAAGCGTCCCGGCGGCATTAATATTTTCGGCAAGGGATTTGGAAATTACGATCAGGACATCCTGCTCAGGATCAAAACCGGTTGATAATCATCAAATCGGGTCTAAAAAATAACGCAGCGATTTCAATATATTGATTCCATTTACGCCCGAGGCTGTCGATCAATTGTCAGACTTTTGATGGTTTTCGCTTGACGAATGGATGCCGCTTCTCTTTGATATCGAGTAAGATGATTTAAATCATCATTTGTGATATTTAGGGAGGAATTGCATGAAGGCAGCCATAACGGCGCATCCGCACTATGTCGTCTCGGAAATCGATCCGAGGCTCTACGGATCGTTTATCGAGCATCTTGGGCGGGCGGTCTACACCGGCATCTATGAGCCCGGCCATCCGACGGCAGATACCAACGGCATGCGTCAAGACGTCATTGATCTCGTCAGGGAACTCAACGTTCCGATCGTCCGCTATCCCGGCGGCAATTTCGTGTCAGCTTACAATTGGGAGGACGGTGTCGGCCCCAAGGAAGAACGCCCGGTGCGCCTCGACCTCGCCTGGCACACGTCGGAAAGCAACGAAGTCGGCCTGCATGAATTTGCCAATTGGTGCGCGTCCGCCAACACCGAGATGATGCTTGCCGTCAATCTCGGCTCACGTGGCCTCGATGAAGCCCGCAACTTTCTGGAATACACCAATCATCCAGGCGGAAGTGAGTGGAGCGACAAGCGTATCGCCAACGGCCGCAAGGAGCCCTTCGACGTCAAGCTGTGGTGCCTCGGCAACGAAATGGACGGCCCCTGGCAGATCGGCCACAAGACCGCCGACGAGTATGGCCGCCTGGCCCATGAGACCGCCAAGGCCATGCGCGCTTTTTCCAAGTCGCTCGAACTGGTGGTCTGCGGCTCTTCGAATGCCAAGATGCCAACCTATCCTGAATGGGAGGCGACCGTTCTCGACCATACCTATAACGAGGTCGACTATATCTCGCTGCACATGTATTTCGACAATGAAGCCAATGACGCGCCGAATTATCTCGCGATGAACGAGAAGCTCGATGGCTACATCGTCTCGGTCGCCGGCGTCATCGAGTATATCAAGGCCAAGAAGCGCTCCAACAAGCAGGTCTACATCTCGTTCGACGAATGGAACGTCTGGTATCATTCCAAAGAGCAGGACAAGAAGATCCTTGGCGGCAATGACGGCTGGCCCTTCGCCCCACCATTGCTCGAAGACATCTACAATTTCGAGGACGTGCTGCAGGTTGGCCTGATCCTCAACACCTTCATCCGTCGATCCGATGTGGTCAAGATCGCCTGCCTGGCGCAGCTGGTGAACGTCATCGCGCCGATCATGACCGTTCCGGATGGCCCGGCATGGCGCCAGACGATATTCTATCCCTATCTCTATGCCTCGATCTACGGTCGTGGCAATGCACTGGATCTCAAGCTGGACAGCCCGACCTACAAGTCCACCGTGGCGGGTGAGGTTTCCTGCGTCGACGTGGCCGGCGTGCATGACATCAAAACCGGCCATGTCACCTTCTTCGCCGTCAACCGCCATTCGAGCGAGGCGATCGAAACCGTGGTCGACATCAGCGGTTTCGGCGCGGCTGACGTCGTTGATCACCAGGTGATAACGCACGCGGATTTGAAAGCCGTCAATTCGGCCGGGAACCCCGGCAATGTCGGCCCCAAGAAGGGGGAGGGCGCCTCGGTGGCTGGCGGCAGACTGGGCCTATCGCTGCCGGCCTATTCCTACCAGATGATCCGCCTGAAACTCTGACCTCGGGCGGACTATCGAAAAGTTCATGCGCTGAGGAGGAGCGTCGACGTGACGGCCGATATCGAAATCAGGAATGTGAGCAAGCATTTCGGTGCCATGGCGGTGCTGGAGGATCTGTCGCTCTCCATCAAGGCACGCGAATTCATCGTGTTTCTCGGGCCGTCCGGATGCGGGAAATCGACGCTTCTGCGAATGATCGCGGGCCTCGAAACTGTTGATAGCGGCGAGATCGCCATCAACAACGAGCGTATCGATCATCTGCCGCCGGGTAAGCGCGGCATTGCCATGGTGTTTCAGTCCTATGCGCTTTATCCGCATATGAGCGTGCGCGACAACATGGCCTTCGGGCTCGAGAATATCGGCATGTCGCGCGAAGTCATTGACGCGCGGATCAACGAAGCCGCCCGCATCCTCGAAATGGCTCACTTGCTCGAGCGCAAGCCGGGCCAGCTCTCGGGCGGCCAGCGCCAGCGCGTGGCCATTGGCCGCGCGATCGTAAAGGAGCCGAAGGCGTTCCTGTTCGACGAGCCGCTCTCCAATCTCGATGCGGCTTTGCGGACCCGCACACGCATCGAACTTGCCCAGCTTCACCAGCGCTTGCAATCGACAATGATTTTCGTCACCCACGACCAGGTCGAGGCGATGACGCTCGCCGACCGCATCGTCGTCATGAACAATCGCAGGATCGAGCAAATAGGCTCTCCCATGGAGATCTACGAACGCCCCGCGACCAAATTCGTCGCAGGCTTCGTCGGCGCACCGGCGATGAATTTTGTCGAGGCGACAGTCGACAGATCGGCTGGGAACGCCACGGTCAGGTTTGCGGAGGGAATGTCGGTTCGCACCGAGATCGCCTCCAGCCAGTTGACCGGTGGCAAGCACAGCTTCGGCATCCGTTCCGAAGATGTCCGCATCGTTGCTGCAGGGCAGGGCAATACCGACGGCGTGGTCGATGTGCTCGAGCGGCTCGGCGAACGCACCTTGATCTACGCACGGCTGGGGGATGGCCAGCAGATCGTCGGCTCCGATGTCGGCAACAGCCGCGTCGCCGTTGGCCACAAGGTCGGACTAGCCTTCGATGGCCAGAAATCGCATCTGTTCAACGAGACAGGCCGCGCCTGGCACGCGAGGGAGGCCTGACGTGGCCGACGGTTTGACGATCCCGCGGACCTCGACGCCGGCCGCCGGCGTCAGGGCCCCAAGCGTCGATATCTACGCGCCGCAATGGCGAAATTTCATTTTCGTCGCGCCATTCCTGTTCTTCTTTACAACGCTGCTCATCTTCCCGCTCCTTTGGGGGATGTGGCTGAGCTTCCACAAGGCCGACACTTTCTCATCCGGAAATTTTGTCGGTCTCGGCAACTATATCAGGCTGTTTAACGACAAGGTGTTCCTGCAATCGGTCTGGAACACCTTTTACTTCGTGCTCCTGACGGTGCCGACGCTGGCTCTGATCGGCCTTTTCCTCGCGCTTTGCCTCAACCGCCGCACGCGCACTGCCGCTGTGCTGCGGACCCTGTTCTTTTCCTCCTCGGTGCTGTCGGTTACCATCGTCACACTGATCTGGCGCATCGTGTTCATTCCGAATGTCGGCCTGCTGTCGACGATCTACGGATGGTTTGGTGCCGCCGCCCCAGCCTTCATTTCCGATCCAAGCCTTGCCATGATCGGTATCGCCATTGCCACTGTCTGGTGGTGCATCGGCCTGCCGATGATGCTCTTTCTCTCGGCCCTGCAGCAGATCCCGCAGGATATCTACGAAGCGGCGGCCCTCGACAATGCCAATCGCTGGCAGACCTTGCGCTCGATCACGCTGCCGTCGATCAAACGCAGTTTCGTCCTGGTGATCATCATCCAGATCGTGCTGCAATTCCAGCTGTTCGGCCAAGCCTGGCTGATGACGCGCGGCGGTCCCAACAACCTGACCAAGCCGATCGTGCTCTATATCTATGACACCGCATTCCGCCGCTGGGATCTCGGCATGGGCGCCGCGGCATCGGAGATCCTGTTCATCCTCATCCTGATCGCGGCCATGGCCCAGTACCTCGTCGCACGCAACAAGGCAGACCGGGCATGAGTGCTCCAGCCACTTCCATCAAGGGGCGGGCATTTGGCGACCGCGTGTTGTTGGCCCTCGTCATCCTGCTTTCGATCGTCATGATCGCCCCGGTTCTGTGGGTCATCGGCCTGTCGCTCAAGGAAAATGCCGAGCTGATGGCCGATCCGAATTCGGTGTTTCACGCGCCCTACACCCTCAAGAACTACCTCAACACCATCGGCACCTCGTCGGTATTCCTCTGGGTGGGCAACAGCATCATCGTCTCGGGCGGATTGACACTCGGCACGCTGGTTTTGTCATCGCTCGCCGGCTACGGTTTTGCACGGCTGAACTTTCCCGGCCGAAACGTCCTGTTCGTGATCGTGCTCTTCGGTCTGGCGGTTCCGGAACAGGCCGTGCTTGTCGCCCGCCACCAGATCTTCAGCATACTGAAGTTCCACAACACCTATCACGGCCTCATTCTCCCCGGCCTGTCGGCTTCGTTCGGCGTCTTCCTGATGACCCAATATTTCAAGGCCATCCCGAAGGAGCTGGACGAAGCCGCCATGCTGGACAATGCCAGCCGGTTCAGGATTTTCTGGAAGGTGCTTTTGCCACTCACGGTGCCTGCACAGGCGACCCTCGGCATCTTCACCTTCCTTGGCGCGTGGAACGACTACTTGTGGCCGCTGATCTCGGCAACCAAGAAGGACATGTACACGCTGACCGTCGGTATGGCTTCGACGCAGACCAATTTCGCCCAGTCTGAAGGCATCGGCTTCCTGATGGCGCAGGCGGTGTTCGCCGGCGCGCCGATCCTCATCGTCTACCTCTTTTTCCAGAAATACATCGTCACGGCCGTCTCTGGCGCCGCGGTCCGATAACGAAATTGCCCGACGGCAGGCGGCGGGGGAGTGCGCCGCGGCGATGGAAAAGCATGAAGCCAATCCAGGGTGGAGCGGCGGAAACTCAGTAGGAGGAACTGAAATGAAAATGCAGAAAACACTGTTTGCCGCGGTCTCCGCGGGGGTAATGATGCTCGCCAGCCCGAGCCTTGCAGCGACGGAACTGACCGTTCAGCGCTTCTTCGGTGCCTGCGATGCCAACTTCGGCACCAACACCGATGTCGGCAAGGCCGTTGGCGAATGCGGCATCATCACCTCGCTGATCAACAAGTTCAACGCCGACAATCCCGACGTGCACGTCAATGTCACCACCGTGGAATGGCCGGGCTATGACCAGCTGACTGCGCAGTTCGCTTCGGGCGATGCTCCAGACATCGTCACGATCCACGAATCCGCGCTGTCGGATTATCAGTCCAAGGGCCTGTTGATGCCACTCGATGATCTCTTGAAGTCCGTCGGCGTCACACCTGAAGCCTTCACGGACGCAGCGCGCACCGGCGCCACCAAAGACGGCAAGATCTACGGCTTGCCGATCGACAGCTGGACGATGCTCTATCACATCAATATGGATCTCTTCAAACAGGCCGGTCTCGTCAATGCCGACGGCACTCCGATGCTTCCGAAATCGCCTGAGGAACTGCTCGCCCAGGCCGAACAGTTCAAACAGAAGACCGGCAAGCCCTACTTCGTTCAAAACCTGGCTAATGAGACGGCACTCTACACGCGCAATCTCTACACCTATCTCTTCCAGCAGGATTCCGACTTTTTTGCCGATCCCAAGCATGTGAAGCTGAATACGCCGGAAGCCAAGAAGGTCGTCGAGATGTACAAGGCGATCTTCGACAAGGGCTACACCACCAAGGACCTCGACTACGGCGGCGCTATCAACGCCTTCCTTGCCGGTGACGGTGGCGTTCAGCTCAACGGCACGTGGGTTGTCGGCGACAACAATGCCCAGTCCGAAACCAAGGGCACGGCGCTCAACAAGGGCGGCTACGCGGTCTACCCGTATCCGCAGCTGTTTGGCGGCGCCCATGCGCAATATGCCGATGGCCACACCTGGGCAGTCTCGCAGAAGGACCGCACGCCTGAACAGACCGCGGCCATAGGCAAGTTCCTGAAGTTCTTCGCCGACAACGACTTCGAATGGTCGCGCACCGGTCACCTGCCGGCATACAAGGCCATCATCACCTCGGACGCCTTCAAGGCGCTGCCGCATCGCAACACGATTGCCGCCATCTCCGATCTCGGCAGGCCGCTGCCGTCAGCGGTGCAGCGTCAGTTTGCGATCCAGGACATTGTCGGCGAAGAGATGAGCGCTGCAATCACTGGCCAGAAAGACGTCGATGCCGCGCTTGCGGACATGGAAAGCCGAGTCAACGAATTGCTCGCCAACATCTGACCACGGGTTTCCGGGACGTTATCCCGACGCCCCCGCGGCTGGAAACAGTCGTGGGGGCCATCTAGATCAATGACATAGCTGGTCTCAAAACAATCGAGTGAGGGGAGGGTGTTGCTAAGGAAGATCCCTATCGATTCAGTGGTTTACACGCGATCTCGTACTGACGCCCTAGACGCTTAGGCGACGAAGCGGACCACGCCGCCATCCACGCGCAGAGCCGCGCCAGTGGTTGCGGAGGCCTGCTCCGAGCACACATAGATGATCATGTTGGCGACCTCGTCGGTGGTCGCGAACCGCTGGATGAGGGTGGTCGGACGCATCGCCCTCAAGAAGCCTTGCTCGGTTTCCTCTTGCGTGATTCCGGTTGCCTCAGCCTGCTTCGCCATGAAGTCACCCAGGATCTCAGACCGGGTAGGTCCCGGCAGGACGGCGTTGACGGTGACGCCCGTGCCCGCGACCGCCTCGGCAAGACCGCGCGAGACCGCCAACTGCGCGGTCTTGGTCATGCCATAGTCGAGCATCTCCTTGGGAATGTTGACTGCGGACTCGCTGCTCACGAACACCACGCGGCCCCAGCCCTTCGCCACCATGCGCGGCAGGTAGTGGCGCGTCATGCGCACGCCGCTCATGACGTTCAGCTGGAACAGGCCAAGCCAGTCCTCGTCGGGGATATTGGCGATGTCCTCGACGCTGTTATAGTCCCGGATGTGAGCCGTACCGACGTTGTTCACGAGTATATCGGCGTCGGGCGCTTGCGCGAAGAATGTGTCGGCGCCCTCCGCGGTCGACAGATCGGCGGCGACGCCGGAGATCTCGCTGTCCGGGAAAGACTGGCGCATCTGCCGCACCGCCTCGTCGACCCGGGCATTTCCACGGCCATTAATGACGACCGACGCCCCGGCACGAGCTAAACCCTCTGCGGTGGCGCGCCCGATGCCTGCCGTCGACCCGGTGACGATCGCCTTTTTACCTTTGAGGTCGATATTCATTTCATTCATCTCCAACCTTGGCCGGCACAGCCATCGCTGCGCTCAATGAGTTAATGCCTAGGCGGCAGGGCCGCCCAAGCTTCAGGATAAACGGGCTAACCTGCCTTATTCGCGACTTCCGCCTCCGCCGCGCGGGCGAGGCTTTCGACCCATTCCTGGTGATAGCGGTAGAGCGCACCGGGATGCTTGCGTCCGAGCTCCTCGAGGAACCAGGGGCCTTGCTGTGTCTCCTCGGTCAGCACATGACAACCATCGCTGGTGGGAGTGATGACCCAGCCGTGGTACGCGCTCGAGCCGGTCTCGTCGCCATCGACGGTCGTCGCCCACGCAAGCCTGCGGAAGGGCTCGCATTCCGTCACCACCAGACTCATCGGGAATCACCGTCACCCGGCTATACTTGGTTCCGAGCGCAAGTTCCGGATCGTCGGTCAGAACCTTGACCTGATCCTCGGCTGGAAAGTAGCTCGACCAATTCTCGGCGTCGACGAGCAGCTTCCAAACCACTTCAGGGGGCGCCTTCACGTCGATGTCGTTGAGCGCGTAGAGAGTCGACGTTCCCGGATCATACCGCTCGGGCCAAATTACATGGTCGTACACCGGTCATTGCTCCTTCTTGAACAAATCCTGGAAGATGAGCTGGCCCCAAACGCGGCCGCGTGCGTGCACCAGCGCGCCACCCTCGTTGAGCTTTCCCAGCTTGACGGGTGCGAACCCGAGTTGTTTGGCCAGGGCCGCCACGGGAGCCATCGCGTCCTCGTCGTCGCTCGACAGAAAGACGACCCGGTGTCCGCCCTCGACGATCGGATCGGCAGCCAGGGTGGCCGCAATCAGGTGATTGAAACCTTTCACGAACTTGGCGCCGGTGAACGCCTTCGCGACGAAGGCGGAGGACGGGAGACCGTTCAACTCCTCAGGGGGAACCAGCGCGTTCATCGCGTCGATGACCGTCTTGCCTTTCCAGCTCGGCAGGGCCTTCGCAACCTCGCGATGCTCCCCGAACGGGACCGCCAAGATGATTGTGTCGGCCTCGAGTGCGTCCCGCAGCGACTTGGCGACGACCGTGGGTCCAATCGCCCGAGCCTGCGGCGCCAGCGCCTCGGGCGGCCGGCGGCTCGCGACGGCCACTTCGATGTTTTTACGGGCGAAGGCGTGGGCGAGGGCCTGGCCTATCTTACCGAATCCTACAATCGCATAGCTCATGATACTTCTCCGATCCGTGTTGATATTGGTTCCCCGGCCTTCAACGGCGCGGGGTTGTCCGTTCTGCTTTATGGCGACCTTGCGTAGACGTCCCGTCGTGAACGACTCCGGCGCGGCCGGACCGACCGTTCAGCGCGGAAGTCGTTCGACCATGGACACGCTGGTTCCCGCCGATCAGCCGCTTCCCGCGATCCGGCGCGATTTCAGATGGCCGAGAAGCCTCCGTCGACAGACAATTCCAGCCCATTCACGAAGCTCGAATCGTCTGAAGCAAGAAACAGCGCGGCCGCCGCAATTTCCTCAGGACGCCCCATCTTTCCCCGCGGGATCAGGGATTCGAACATCTGCTTCGCCTCCTCGGTGAGAACTTGGTCCTGCATCGGTGTGGCGATCGGCCCCGGGTGCAGCACGTTCACCCGGATATTCCTGCCCTTCAGTTCGTTGAGCCACCCGCGTGCGAATGCGTGCAACGCCGCCTTGCTCGCCACATACACGCTGTAGCCGGGAAAGCCTTTCAGCGAAGCAACTGATCCGGTCATGAGGATCGATCCGCCATCGTTGAACAGCGGCAACGCCTTCTGAACCGTGAACAGCGTGCCGCGCGTATTCAGGTCGAAGGTCGCATCGAAATGCTGCTCGGTAATCTCGCCCAGTGGGACGGCTTCGCCCGTGCCGGCGCTCGCATACAGGACGTCGATCTTGCCCTTTTCCCGCTTGACTGTATCGAACAGGCGGTCGAGGTCGTCGAGATTGGCCGCATCGCCGCGCACGCCGGTCACGTTCCGGCCAATCAGCATGATGGCCTCGTCCAGCGCCTCCTGCCTCCGGCCCGTGATGAAAACGTAGGCGCCTTCTTCGACGAACCGCTTGGCGCTCGCCAGCGCCATGCCGCTCGATCCACCCGTGATGACCGCAACCTTACCTTCAAGCTTTCCCATGACTTCTCCTTTCGTGGTGTCGGGACAGCATCTGCCTCCGAGGACCTCAAGATGGGTCCGCCGAAGTCGGTCGGTGAGTGCGGAAGCGCGCACATCGGTGGTGCAAAATCGATCCGGCTGGACGACTGACGCCAGCCGCGACGATCGGTGTCCGCCGTTCGGAACTGGGCCGCGCTATGATGACCGCCGTTCTGCTGTATGATGCGTTAGATACGGGCTTTGGAAGGCGCACCGCGCGGTGCGGGATTGCACCATGATCGACTGGGATGACATTCGCCACTTTCTTGCCGTGGCACGCGGTGGCTCGGTGCGGGCTGCCGCCGAGGGCCTCGGGGTGTATCACTCGACCGTGCTGCGACGCATCGCTCAGCTCGAGGAACGCCTCGGGGCTCAGATGTTCGAAAAGCTGCCTTCGGGCTATCGCCTGACGACTGCGGGCGAGGAGGTCCTCGAGCTCGCGAACCAGATGGAAGCGTCGTCGCACCAGCTGGAGACCCGCGTCTTCGGACGCGACCAGAGCGTGCGCGGGCTTCTGCGGGTGACGTTGGCTCCGACCCTCGCGACACACCTGCTCATGCCGGATTTCGCCGAGTTCGCGCGTCTGCATCCGGACATCGAGATGGAAATCTCATCGTCCGGCGAGCTGGCAAATCTGACCAACCGAGAGGCCGACGTGGCGATCCGCGTCGTCTACGACCGCAAGACCCTGCCGCTCAATCTTCACGGTCTGAAAGGGCCGGAGCTGTTCGGCCACGTCTACATGTCCCGCGATCGACTGGCCGCTTGGCGTGCGGGCGCGCCTGATCCCATCCGGTGGATCGTCATAAGCATTCATGGAATTCCGGATTGGGCCAGCGAGGGTGAGGTTCGCACCACCGGGGTTCCATTCAGGACCACGGACGCCGAGGCGCAGATCGTTGCTGTACGGCAAGGGCTCGGGATCACGACGCTGCCGTGCTTCGTCGGAGATGCCGACCCCCTGCTGGTGAGGGTGCCGGGCACCGACCTGCACATGTACGGAACGCTCTGGCTTCTCACACAGGGAGAAACACGCAAGACGAAGCGCGTGCAGCTCTTCACGGAGTTCGTATCCCGCAGGCTCGCCGCATACGCTCCGCTTCTCGCGGGGCTGTCCATATCGCGCGACTGACGCCCCGCGGGTCGCCGGCGACGCTTGCCGTAATGCGGAGAACTCCGAGGAAATAGACCGACCGTCTTTGAAACCGATCAGATCGAGGATCGCCGAAATTCTCCTCTGAATTCAAGAGCGAGAATTTCCGACGGATCCGGATAGGGTTCTCTGTCGTCAGCGGAAGGATGTCCTCTATGGATCAACGCGTTAGCATGCTTCAGAACACTCGAATGGGAGTAGCGGAAAAGACTGCAAAACGGTCCTTTTAGCGTTACATGACACACCCGGTCTGAGGCCGGACCGATGGAGCTCGGCGCTCACTTTCACTTGAACCGTTGCGTACGCAACAGGTCCTGCAAGCGGCGTGGCAGTTGCGGCGAGGCGTGCAATTGCTTGCAGCTGTTTTCCCATTGCCGGAGATATTCGGCGATCGGAATACTGGTTCGGCCGGGCCAGCGGTTGAGTGCGCCCAGCGCCTCGACGCAGTCCGGCGCGCGGTCGTATTCGGCGAGGATGGTCAAGGACATCGCCTGGGCGAATGGATTGAGGGCGGGCATTTCGATTTCGCCGCGATGGTCGGCGAACCACGCAGCGGCGTCGCGCGTGAGCCCCTGGCTTTCAGCGAGGGCCGCATAGCGGTCGATAATGTCCTGGCGATACCGGGCGATGGCATCGCCGAAGGCGTTGTCGCCGGCGAAGGGCGGGTTCTCTTTCCAACTCTTCGCCAGGCGCCCCAGGCCGCGCAGAGAGAATGCCTCGACCGTCGCTTCCTCGAGCCACTGGCAGGGCGGCGCCGGCTTGGCGTCGGCCTGCCAGCTGTTGGCCGTGACGTGGCCGAGCTCGTGCCCGAACTGGTAGGCAAGCTTCGACCAGTCGCGCTCACCGATGTCGACAATGATCCACGCCATGCTGCTGCCGTCCGGATGCAGCCAGATGGCCGGCGTGCCGGAAGTATGCTCGTCGACGCGCAGGCGGCTGGGCTGGCGGTCGGACAGCAGGCGCACGCTGTCGAGGCATGCATGCCGCATCCGCTCGACGACCTGCTGGGCCGCACCAGGCAGCATGCGGCCCCAGTCGCCGGCAAGCTCGATGGGCGCGGTGAGGAGGGTTGGCGATGGGCCGGTCGGGGAAGGCGGGGGAGACATGTCCGCGTAGGCTCCTTCGGTGGCGCTTCGCAGCATCGTGGGCTCCAAGCTGGTAAGCAATGAGGAGGCTGCCAGCACCGTAAAGCGTCTCCTCTTCACTGGTCGATGCTCGCCCTCAGAGAACCGTATGCAGAGCTCATCGCTAGCATCGACGCATCGCCAAGCCAGCCCGTATTGTTATGCGCAGTCCGTAGATGGGTCTTTGCCTCCGGCCCGTTCACCACTGTCTCGTCGTCTTTGGCAAAAAATAACAAATGTGCTTACACTCACGCTGAATCGAGGGGGCCTTGTTATGGCCGCGAATGCCAACCGAGCTAGCCAAGTCTTTACATCGCACGGAACGAGCGTGTTCGTCGACACGTCATCCGGCGAAGTCCGGCACGGAGCTCTTGAGCGCAGTCCAAACAATATCGTTTTGGTGCAATTGGGATCGCAAGCTTATCTCAGATTTGTCGATTCCGGAGTTGAGAAAGAGATATCATATCTTGCCGATTATTCAGCTGTCATCGGCTCAAATAAATTGGGTGGTTTCGACGTGCTCAACTCTCTGTCCGGAAATAGGTTCAAGATCGTCAACGTCACGGACCGAGAATTTGGACTCGAACAAAATGGAATATTCTTATGCGCCGAGCCCGATGGGCGTATTACTTTGTCAAGATCAGCGTGTGAAATCTGGGAGCGTTTTCATTTACGGGAAGATGCGTCGGAATCAAGTGGAACTATAATAAGCCATCGGATTGATGGAAAAATAGTTAGCTTTTTCATATCGAACGGTGATGATTACATCCAATCATTCTTGATTCGAGGTGATTTTTACGAGAGACCAGAGCTTGATTTAATAAAACGTCTTTCTCCGCCGGGGAAAGTATTTGTCGATATTGGTGCCAACATAGGCAACCATTCTATATTTATGTCAAAATTCTGCAGCCCCTCGGAAGTGATAGTCTTCGAACCCAATCCGAAAGCCATCGAAATCCTCAAAATAAATCTGGCGCTGAACGGGTGCGCAAACGTAAATCCTGCCTATCTTGGCTTGGCGCTCAGTTCAGAATCTAATCTGGCGGACGTATTTTACCCGATCTCAAACAACATGGGTCAAGCGCAGATGCTTAAGGCCGACCATGGGGCTATCAAATGTATCCCTGGTGACGTTTTTCTGCGGCAGAAACCTATAGGCTTCATCAAGATTGATGTGGAAGGCGCAGAATTCGACGTACTCAAGGGAATTCAAGAAACGGTCGAGCTATGGCGTCCAGGCATACTTATCGAAGTATGGCCGGAGCGTCACCAGGAACTTGTCTCTTGGTGTGATGCCTTTCGCTATGCGGTCAAAGAGACGTTTCCCTTGGACAACAATTTCTTCTTGGCGCCCATCGAAAGGTAAGTCCTTTTGATGAGCTTCAAGCGCCGCCCTGAATCTGCAACCATCCGATCCGGCTAACCAACCCCCTGATCCGTCGCCACTCGATCTGAAGGTTGCTCGTCGTCCAGAATGACCAGTGGTGGCATGCAAAGGAAAGCTTGCATCGAGCCATATGCCGCACACATCGCGCAGTCGATACCCGTGTCGTCAAGGACGACGGCAGTTCCAGGAAATGGGACTAGCTTTCTTCGTAGCGGCAGGCATTTTTCCAGAAGTATGCGCGCACCTCTTGGTGTGATTGTGTAGGCCTGAAGCCCAAATGAATGCTCAACCTTGATGAGGGATCTGGCGAATTTCTCGGACTGAAACAAGGCAGTTCTATTGGTATATCGGCGATCGTAGAAATCCAGCTTGGCCTTCGAGAAACCAAAATCCAACCAAATGAAAGATGGATCAAATATCCAGCCCCACTGTATCATATCCCAATCCGCTGGTGCTTGAGATAAAATATCGGCGGATTCCTCCATGAATCGAAACGATGATCGAACATCATCTTCAAAAATGGTTATTGTCTTGTTCTCTGAAGCCGACAGCTTCCACAAGTTGATATGCGATAGAGCGCATCCCAGCGTGCCCGGGGGATACGGACAATCACTGGTAATCAGCCCTTCCTCGACGAGCGCCTCCCTGTCGAGGGAAGTGCCGTCAACGGCCGATACGCGAACCGTATTGTGCATCAGGTGCCAGTTGTTGCTTTGATACCTGCTCCAGCGCTCAACGCTGCGGTCGAGGTTTATCAGGTGAATTTTCGGCGAATCCGTTGGCTCGGCAGGCCGGGCTGGCATCGTCCCGGAGACAGAGGGCGGGGCGGCAGTGAATACGGGGGTATCGCCCGCACCATGCAACAGCGCTCGAGCCCGCTCGATCCCGTCACTCACATGGTATTGGCCGTCGCCAAAGGTGATGTAGCCATAGACTTGTCGGTTATCCATATACTGGACGACGCCGGCCTTGCGGGCGCTATCGGCAAAGACGACGTACTCATACCGCGATGTGGCGTCCTCGTATGTCAGCTCGGTCAGCACGTCGGCGCGGACGAGATAGGTGCAGTGCACGAGCGGCATCTCGATAATGCCGCGCACATGGCGGTTGAGCACCCAGCCATATTGATCGCACTGCATATAATAGCCGTTCGCATCGATCTCGGCGTGGTAGTTCGAATAGTATTGGCCGGGCGAGATGGAGCGAAGCAGGGGAGCGACGATTGGCAAGTCGAGCGCGACAAGTTCTCGCAGCGTGGCCGGCCGCACAAAATTGTCGACGTCGACAACGAAATAGAAATCGCAGCCGTGCTGGAGCGTTTTCCGCAAGCTTATGTTGCGGATTCGGCCGAGCACTCTGAAGCGCGTCTCGTTCCATTCGTGCTCGCCAAACTGCTCCACACGATCGGATACATCAGAGGCATCGATTTCGATCGCCGCATAGAGGTGGCCCACACGCTCTACCCATTCGCGCAATATGTGCTCGGTCCGGTCGGTGTTGTTGTTCGTCCTGATGTAGAGGACGATCGACGCCTTCGGATAGTCGAGCGCCTCAATGCACTCAAGGTAAAGCGGCAGTGCCGGCTCCTTCTGCTTTGCCAAGATTGCTATGAGGACCCGTGGAGTGCCTTTCATGCGCGACCGCAACGAACGCTGCCGCACAAGCTTGTGCTGATCGATCAAGCTCTCGGCCCCGAACGCCCCAAGTTTCGGCGCCTCATGGAACGGAAGTTTGTCGGTGGCGAAACGCGCGTTGGCCAGCACACGCTTCGCCATTTGCGCAGGCAATTTTTCAGTGGCGAGCAATTTCAGACAGGCATCGAGCGATTCCCGGTAGGCGCCTGTCCAGTAGGCATTGACAGCAAACTCGTCGAGCAGTCCGTAATCGTAGACCCAGGGCTGCACGAAAAGCCCGGCGGGTTGCGTAAGGTCGAGCCCTCGACGCGCGAATTCCATTCCTTCCGCATTCCGACCCTGGTTGCGGCAATACAGGCTCGCGGCGTGAAGAGCCTCCGCGCGAGTAGGAACGACCTGTGTCGCACGCTCAAAGACGGCAACGACCTCGTCGAATGGCCGTGCCAGCGCTGCCATGAGATTGCCCGCCTCGAGCAGGCTGACATAGACCTCCTCGTCCCAAAAACCCAGTTCGGCACGCTTCAGATAGTTCGCCAGCGATTTTTCACGTTCACCGCAATCCCTGTAGCTCTGCGCCAAATAGAAAGTGTATCGCGAAACAAGGAAGGGGTCGGTCTCCGTCGCAAGCGCATTTTCAAGAACAGCCGCGTCGTCTTGGTACTTTCGCGGGTTTTGGCTGCGCGCTCCGCCACGCCCCGTCGCCACGCGAAACCCCTTGGCGGTCTCGCGTGTGAGATTGCCAGGAGGAGCCTCGAGATATTCGTGCAGCACGCCCTTGAAAGAGAACGGCAGCCGGTTGCGGCAGATCTGCGGGCGATAAAACGAAATGCCACCATGGGACACCTCGAGGTCGTATAGATCGTGTTCCATCCGTGACTTGAACTCGATCGGATCGAAGCCGGGGTCTTGGACCACAAAATCATCCGCGTCGATGATCATGGCGTAGTCGACCGTCTCGACTTCACGCAGCCGGTCAAGGGCGAAGGTTCGGTTGTATGCGAAGTCCCGCCAGGGCTCGTCGATGACTGCGCCGTTGACGTTGTGGGTGGTCAGGAAGGTACGGATGAGATCCTGCGTGCCGTCCCCGGAACCTGTGTCGACGACGAGCACATAGTCAACGAGAGGAAGCGCGCTGGCGAGGCATTGCAGGATGACCTGTGCCTCGTTCTTGACGATCATGCATAGGCCGATGGTGCTCATGTTAATCCCTCGGCGGAGCGGCGTTCGTTACACGCTGCTCGAAATTGTTGAAGGGGAACAGTTCGCAAGTTTCATTCCGCGCGGCCTCGGCCATTTGCATGGCGTTTGTTGCAGAGATCGATCGCCCCTTCCTGTTCTGCATCTCAACCCTATCCATTGTTAGCCAGCGGTTTCCGTCACAGCAAGGGGGCACGTGTTCACCCTTGGACCCGGGGGGTGCGAACAAACGTTCCCGTCGGCTCAAGCGCTGGCGCACAAATTCCTCCGCGACATCGAGGGTTCGACGCGGGCCAAGGGGCGTCTTTAAGCCTCGGTTTTTTCAAGGCGTTTGGGCCATGCGCGCCATTTCGATCTCAGCGGAAAAGTAGTTGCTTGTCCTCAACAATTAATAAATTGTTAACTTCGTTATTTACAAGTTGCTAAATTTAGAATTTACTAATGTCTTGTGCATGGGAAGGTAGCCGCGGACCGGGCAGAGGGCCTGTCGGCTGCGCAGTCTGCAAGGCTAGGAGAGTATCTGGAGCAAGTTGCTTTGTGCGTTGAGGGCGCGCAGGGCCAAGTCACTTCGTGCGTTAGGGCGCATGGGGCGTTTGTTGGCGTGCTGGAGAAGACGTCGTATCGCCTTGAACTCAAGGCCAGCGTTTTCCCAACCTGATATTCCCTCGCGAGTAGTCGGTTCCCTCGCAAGTCGTCGTCGAGAAATCGGCACGTGCGTTACGGGAGTTGGCTGTGGTTGGCGTGATACCAAGTACGAAACAATGCGCTCGCGACGCGGGTTCGGCTTCGATCAGTTCCTCAATTATTTGCGCCGGGCCGCTAGCCGGGATTGTCCCGAGATTGACGGGTTTTCCTCTGCGCCCCGTCGATCGCAGCATGCCTGCGAACTTCACACCCACCTCATTGAAGACGTTCGATCGAGCGGCGCGAAGACGCCGTCAAGTCTTGCGCTCCGGTCTCGTCACCCTGCGCGTCGCCGGTTGGCTTGCGGAGCTGCAGCCAAGGTGGGTCCAGACTTTGTCGATCCGCCGATGCGCGCGAGCTATCTGCGCTCGGCGGCGATTGAAATCAGCAGTTGAAATCTAAGGATACGAAACAAGAGGAAGCTGCGGCATGGCCGCAGCGGACGAGGAGGACATGATGAGCTACACAGCAGGATTTGCGGTCATGGAAGTCACTGTCCGGGGCGTTTTGCCGATCGGCGACATGCCCGAAAATGCAACGTATTTCATTCTGGACACGGCCAAGAGCGCGATCGTCGGTCAGGTCATTCTGCCCAAAGCCGTCAAGCGAAGCCTCGCCGTCGCTCTCACCGTCAAGGTCCCAAGCACCGCCGGCTCACTTGGCATTGGAACGTTTGATGATGGCGGGAATTTCCAGGCCGCCAGCTTCCTTCGCGTCGAGACCCCAGCCGTAGAACGTCCCGCCGGCGCCGTCGGGATGTCCGGAAGGTGACGCGTCTCAAGCCCCTTGTCCCCAGCGCTCGCCGGCCAGGCCGGTGGGCTGTGTCCTCGTGAATTGAATTCGAAGCCAACAGGAGCCAGTCATGGCCCGTGCCTCTGAAATTCTTTTTGTCGATCCTTCAGTCTCCGACCTCCAGACGGTTCTTGGCAATCTGCGGCCCGAAGTCCGGGCAATTGTGCTCGATGGCCGCCGGCCGGCGGAGCAGCAGATTGCTGCGGCACTCGCAGGCCGCGAGGGCCTTGATGCGATCCACATTATGGCGCATGGCGCGCCCGGCCGCGTCAGCTTCTCCGCGGGAGAGTGGTCAGCCCGAATGCTGGAAGAAGCGGCTGACGATTTCGCCACGATTGGCAGAGCGCTTGCCGCGCACGGCGAGCTCCGGCTGTGGAGCTGCGAGACGGCGTTAGGGTATGCGGGCGATGCGTTCATAGCGGCGCTGGAAGAGGCCCTCGGCGCGGACGTCGGCGCATCGAGATCGCTGGTTGGCGCAGCCGCCCTGGGCGGCGCCTGGGAACTGTCCGCACGCGTGAACGCGTCCACGCCCCTGCCGCCACTGACCCCGGATGGGATGGCAAATTATACCGGAGTTCTTGTGGCGGGTGATCTGACACTCACGGGGACGATAACTGGCCCTGGCAACAGCAGTGCCGTCAATACGTATTATCTGGTGGATACCACACTCACACCTGATACAGTTGTTGGCAGCTTTCAGCTTCCATCAGCAACTAACGGTTTGGTTTTTGCGTTTAGTGTAACCATAGTAATTCCTATAGTCGGTGACAACTACACGATATACAATGCTAATTTTGGCGTAATGGGCACGCTTACTCAAACTGGTCCTAATACTTATCTTTTCACGTCTGGTGCTGCCAATCCCACTAACAACAATAACTTTAGTGGGGGTAGTTTGACTATCACGAGTCAAGTGGGCGCCACCGGTGCCACTGGCGCTGGCGGAGCCACAGGCGCGACGGGCGCGACGGGCGCCACCGGAGCGGGCGCGACAGGAGCCACGGGCGCTACCGGAGCCACAGGTGCCACCGGAGCAACCGGAACAGGCACGACAGGCGCTACAGGTGCGACGGGCTCTACTGGCGCAACAGGTGCAACCGGTGATACCGGAGCGACAGGCTCTACCGGTTCGACCGGATCGACTGGAGCAACCGGCTCGACCGGTTCTACGGGAGCCACAGGTGCAACCGGTGACACGGGAGCAACTGGGTCTACCGGCTCGACTGGGGCAACCGGAGCAACCGGCTCGACCGGAGCCACAGGTGCAACCGGTGACACGGGAGCAACTGGCTCCACCGGTTCGACTGGTTCGACCGGCTCGACTGGCTCTACTGGTGCGACCGGTTCGACTGGCTCGACCGGTTCGACCGGTGCGACAGGCTCGACCGGTGCGACAGGCTCGACTGGCTCGACCGGTTCGACCGGATCGACTGGAGCAACCGGCTCGACCGGCTCTACGGGAGCCACAGGTGCAACCGGCGATACCGGAGCGACTGGTTCGACCGGTTCGACTGGAGCAACTGGTTCGACCGGCTCGACCGGTGCGACAGGCTCGACTGGTTCGACCGGTTCGACTGGCTCTGCTGGTGCGACCGGCTCGACAGGCTCTACGGGAGCCACAGGTGCAACCGGCGATACCGGAGCGACTGGTTCGACCGGTTCGACTGGGGCAACCGGCTCGACTGGTTCGACCGGTGCGACAGGCTCGACTGGTTCGACAGGGTCGACCGGCTCGACTGGCTCTACTGGTGCGACCGGTGCGACAGGCTCTACTGGTGCCACCGGCTCGACCGGTTCGACCGGCTCTACTGGTTCGACCGGTTCGACAGGGTCGACCGGCTCGACAGGGTCGACCGGCTCGACGGGGTCGACCGGCTCTACCGGAGCAACTGGTTCGACCGGCTCGACCGGCTCGACCGGTGCGACCGGATCGACCGGTTCGACAGGTTCTACCGGCTCGACTGGCTCGACGGGCTCTACTGGCTCTACTGGCGCGACCGGAGCGACAGGCTCGACTGGTTCGACCGGCTCGACTGGAGCTACCGGCTCGACTGGTGCGACGGGCGCTACTGGTGCGACTGGCTCGACCGGCGCCACCGGGCATACCGGCTCGACTGGTTCGACCGGAGCGACAGGCTCGACTGGAGCTACCGGCTCGACTGGAGCAACCGGCGCGACAGGCTCGACCGGAGCCACCGGCTCGACCGGAGCCACCGGCTCGACTGGTTCTACCGGAGCAACTGGCTCGACCGGTGCGACTGGATCGACCGGCTCGACTGGCTCTACTGGTTCGACGGGTGCCACCGGCTCGACCGGAGCGACAGGTTCGACTGGTGCAACCGGAGCGACAGGCTCGACCGGGGCAACTGGCTCGACCGGAGCGACCGGCTCGACTGGAGCGACAGGTTCGACTGGTGCAACCGGAGCAACTGGCTCTACTGGTGCCACCGGGCATACCGGCTCGACTGGAGCAACCGGCGCGACAGGTTCGACCGGAGCAACCGGTTCGACCGGAGCAACTGGTGCAACTGGTTCGACTGGTGCAACCGGCTCGACCGGAGCGACAGGTTCGACTGGTGCAACCGGAGCGACAGGCTCGACCGGGGCAACTGGCTCGACCGGAGCGACCGGCTCGACTGGAGCAACCGGAGCAACTGGCTCTACTGGTGCCACCGGGCATACCGGCTCGACTGGTTCAACCGGAGCGACAGGCTCGACCGGAGCAACTGGTGCGACCGGCTCGACTGGGGCAACTGGCTCGACTGGAGCGACAGGCTCGACCGGCTCGACCGGAGCAACTGGTGCGACAGGCTCGACTGGAGCTACCGGCTCGACTGGAGCAACCGGTGCGACTGGTGCAACCGGCTCGACCGGAGCGACAGGTGCGACTGGCTCGACTGGCTCGACCGGGGCAACCGGCTCGACTGGAGCGACAGGCTCGACTGGAGCGACAGGCTCGACCGGGGCAACTGGCTCGACCGGGGCAACTGGCTCGACCGGGGCAACCGGCTCGACTGGAGCGACAGGTTCGACTGGTGCAACCGGCTCGACCGGAGCAACTGGCTCGACCGGTGCAACTGGCTCGACCGGGGCGACAGGCTCGACCGGGGCAACAGGTTCGACCGGAGCGACCGGCTCGACTGGTGCAACCGGCTCGACTGGAGCGACAGGCTCGACTGGAGCGACAGGTTCGACCGGCGCAACCGGTTCGACTGGCGCAACCGGCTCGACCGGGGCAACCGGCTCGACTGGAGCGACAGGCTCGACTGGAGCGACAGGCTCGACTGGGGCCACCGGCTCGACCGGAGCAACTGGCTCGACTGGAGCGACCGGCTCGACCGGAGCAACAGGTTCGACCGGAGCGACAGGGTCGACCGGAGCGACAGGCTCGACTGGAGCGACAGGCTCGACCGGAGCGACAGGCTCGACTGGAGCGACCGGCTCGACCGGAGCAACCGGTTCGACCGGAGCGACAGGGTCGACCGGAGCGACAGGCTCGACTGGAGCGACAGGCTCGACCGGAGCGACAGGCTCGACTGGGGCAACCGGCTCGACTGGGGCCACCGGCTCGACTGGAGCGACAGGCTCGACTGGAGCGACCGGTTCGACTGGAGCTACCGGCTCGACCGGAGCGCCTGGTCCGACAGGTCCGACCGGAGCGACGGGGCCCGGCGGTGAGACCGGTGACCACCACCATGGCAACAATGGTGGCGGCAACGATCCTGACCACAACGACAGCAGCAATCCGGGGAAAGGCCATCCCAATGACGGTACTGACGCCGATGGCCCCCCTGACGGTCACACCGCCACGGTCACGGCCAGCACCCTCGGGCTCGAGGACTCGACGCAGTTCCTGCAATCCGGCTCGACCGACGGTGATGCCGCAAGCCCTGCGTCGTTCCGCCAGCTCGTCGGACTAGCGGCCGGTTCGGTGACGACCGACCTCCTGAACGTGCTCAACACGACCAGGGGATTTGGCCAGAACCAGAACAAGCCGCTGGGTGCGAGCACCGACCTGACCTCGGACCTCAAGCATGGTGCGGGCAGCGCCAACAGCGACGACACTGTGAAGAAGGCTCTGAAGGATATTCTGAAGCCGCATGAGTGAGCAGGAATGGTAAGTGGACAGACCACGATAGGAACCAGTCCAAGGCTGAGAAACGGGCGCGCGCGCTCTGCGGAAAGCAGGGTGCGCGCGCCCGCCATTTCCGACCGGGGACGGGTCCGTCCGACCGGCCGGCTCGGCGTCACTCAGTCCCCGCTTGAGGTATCGGCGGGCGCCTGGGGCATCGGCGCTTGCGTGTCGGAGGGAAGCCCATGGTGAATATCCCTCTGAGCGCCGAAATCCAGCCGGTGGCGGTCCGCGCCGGCATCGAAGCCGATACGGCCGAACTGGGGCGGCTTCCCGGTGGTCCCGCCGAGTTTGAAGAGGTCGGGCAGCGTCTCAAGGCGATGTTGCGGGTCGCCCGCTATCACGGGGTCGAGCTCGACCCGAACGAATTCAGGGCGGCGAGCGCAAGCCCGTTTCCAACCTCCGCTGACCTGTCCGAATGGGCGCGCAACGGCGGTATGTGGTCTCGCGCCGTCCGCGTTCGCTGGTCCCACCTCTTGCGCTTCCAGGATACCGGGCCAGTCGTCCTGCTGTTCAGCGATGGCGGCGCGGGGATCCTCACCGGGGCCAGTGCCGAGCGCAAGCTAGTCTTCCTCAAAGGCGTGGACGCGCCTGATGACGGTGAATCCACCGCCATCGACGAGTTGCGGCTGTCGCAGGTGTGGACGGGCGAGGCGGTGCTGCTGCGAAATGCGCGATCCTCTGTTGCGGCGGACGCGCCTTTCACTCTCGGCTGGCTCGCCGAACTGGTGCGGCTCGAAAGCCGGCCTCTGCGTGACGTCGCCATCGCCTCGTTCACGCTCAGCGTCCTTACCATCCTGCCGCCGCTCATCGTCATGACGGTGGTCAACAAGGTGCTGCAGTTCAACAGTGTCTCGACGCTGTTGCTCTTGTCGGCCATCATCGCCGTCGTCTTCGCCTATGAAACGCTCTTAGGTCACGCACGGCGGCTGATCATCAACGTCGTCGGCGCCCGCCTGGACACCAAGCTGCAACTGCACATTTTCAGTAGGCTCCTGCGCCTGCCGCTTGACTATTTTGAGCGTCATCCGGCCGGCGAGACGCTGTACCATCTCGCCCAGGTCTATCGCATCCGCGAGTTCCTGACCGGCAAACTCCTCAGCACGTTCCTTGATCTGATAACGCTCTGCGTGCTGGTACCGGTGATGTTCTACATCAACGCCAAGCTCGCCTGGATCGTGATTGCCTGCGCAGGCGCGATCGTACTGATCATTCTTGCCTTCCTCAAGCCGCTGCGCCGGAGGTACCAGCGGGTGATTGAAGCCGAGACATGGAAGTCGGCGGCACTCGGCGAAACTGTCGTCGGGATAAAGACCGTGAAGGCACTAGGTCTCGAGCCGCAACGCAAGGCGCTTTGGGACGAGCAGGTGGCGGAGGCGGGAAGGGCGCGTCTGGCTTTCGGGCAGTTCGCCAGCTGGCCGCAGACCCTGGTAACGCCGATCGAACGTGCCATGGTGCTCGGCACAATGCTGATTGGGGCCTATCTCGCCATGAACGACAGTTCCGGCTATATGGTAGGCGGCCTGTTCGCCTTCATGATGATCTCCCAGCGCGTCGCCCAACCGCTTGTCGGGCTGGCGCGCCTGATCGAAGACTACGAGGAGGTCGGCGCAGCGATCGGCGAGGCGGCGTCGGTCCTCAACCGGCCGCTGGAGAGCAGTTCGAATTCCCAAGGCTTAAGACCGAGGCTCCTCGGCGAGGTCACGTTCAGCGATCTGACCTTCAGCTATATCGGTACCAGGACGCCGGCGCTCGACCGGGTCAGCTTCAACATTCCGGCAGGCACCATGTTCGGTATTGTCGGGCGCAGCGGGTCGGGAAAGTCGACGATCGCGCGCCTTCTGCAGGGGATCAACCGCGACTATAGCGGTTTCCTCAAGCTGGACGGTGTCGACCTCAAGGAATTCAACCTGCGTCACCTTCGCCAGGGGCTCGGCGTGGTGCTCCAGGACAATTTCCTGTTCCGCGGGTCGATCCGCGAGAACATCATCGCCGGGCGCGCAGGCCTGACGCTTTCCGACGCGATGCGAGCCGCGCATCTGGCAGGCGCCGAAGAATTTATCGAACGAATGCCGAATGGCTACGACACATACATCGAGGAAGGGTCGCCCAATCTGTCGGGCGGTCAAAAGCAGCGGCTGGCGATCGCGCGCGCCCTCATCCACAATCCGACCGTCCTTATCCTCGACGAAGCGACCAGCGCGCTCGATCCCGAGAGTGAAGCGGTCGTCAGCGCCAATCTCATGCGCATCGCTAGCGGGCGCACGATGATCATCGTTTCGCACCGGCTTTCTTCGCTCACCGAGTGCGACCAGATCCTTGTCATGGAGCAGGGCAAGGTCCTCGACGTCGCCCCGCATGCGATCCTGCTCGAACGATGCGCGCTCTACCGCCAGCTGTGGGCGCAGCAGAACCGGCACCTCGATGGCCGCCACGGCCGTCCGGTCGCCGTGCCGCCGCGGTCGGGTTAACCGATGTCGCGCGGCGGTCGATTCGAGCTTTCAACAATGATCGCCCGCAAGGCGGCGAACCGTTCCTTTGGCCATCGCGCTTCGACTGAAGATGGAATGGATGGGATCGGTTTCATTCGAAACAGTTTGTACTTCGAGTGCTTACACCTCAGGTCCAGCGAGCCATGACCACCACCTCTCTCACCATCCACCCCGCCCGTTTGCGTCGGATAAAAACGAGCGATCCGACGACACCAGCCATTCTCGAATTCCAATGGCCGTCGACGGCGGTCGCCAATGCGCCAATTCCTCGGTCGGCGCGCGGTGTCGTCTGGATCATTTCGAGCATGGTGGTTGCCTTGATCGCCGTGGCGGGACTGATACCGGTCGACCAGGTGGTGACGGCCAGAGGGCTGGTGGTTTCAAAATCGCCCAACATTATTGTGCAACCTTTGGAGACGGCGATCGTCCGCTCGATCGATGTGCGCGAAGGTCAGCACGTAAAAGCCGGGCAATTGCTTGCCCGCCTCGATGCTACCTTTGCCTCGGCGGACCTCCAGTCGCTGGCGATGCAGGTCGCGACGCTTGAGGCAGAAGTGGCGCGGTTGAAGGCGGAGGCCGACGGCCAAGCTTTCAACTATGACGGTCTCGACCCGAGCTGGACCCTGCAGGCGTCTATCTTTGAGCGCCGCAAGGCAGTCTACGAGGCCAAGCTGGAGAATTTCGACCGGCAACGCGATGAACTCAGTTCGGTGATCTCGCGTTCTCAATCGGATGCCTTCGGCTACCGGCAGCGGCTCTCGGTCGCGGCATCGATAGAACAGATGCGCAAACAGCTGGAAGAAAGACAGGTCGGAAGCCGCCTCAATACCCTTATCGCGGAAGACAATTCGGCAGAGATGTCGCGGGCGCTCGGCAATGCTGAGCAAACAGCAGAGGCTGCCAAGCGCCAGCAGGCTGCGGTGGCCGCCGAGCGCGACGGCTACATTCAAGGCTGGCGAGCGGAAGTCTCACAGGGTCTGTCCGACGCGACCTCTCGGATGTCCGACGCCCGCGAACTCCTCAACAAGGCAAGGCTCCGTAAGCAGTTGGTAGAGTTGAAAAGCGAAGCAGACGCCATCGTCCAGTCGGTGGCGAAAGTCTCGGTCGGCTCGGTCCTCCAGTCGGGTGAGCGCTTGATCACGCTGGTGCCGGCCGACGCGCCGCTTGAGATTGAGACAAACGTGGTCGGCCGCAGCAGCGGCTTCGTGCACGTCGGCGACCCCGTGGTCATCAAGTTCGACACCTTCCCCTATTCGCAATACGGCCTCGCCCACGGCACCGTGCGAACACTCAGCCCGGATTCCTTTTCCGCGCAGGAGCAAGCACGCGACCCCAACAGTTCCCTGGCCATGCTGCCCTCGGATGCCGAGCCATTCTATCGGACTCGCATTTCCATCGACCACGTCGCGCTGCACGGGGTACCCGCCGGTTTCATCGTCAGCCCCGGCATGCCCGTGACCGCTGACGTCAAGGTCGGCCAACGCACGGTGCTCAAATATATTCTCGGCGCGATGCTACCGATCGGCCAGGAAGCCATGCGTGAGCCATAGGCTGCGGCGCGCCAGCGGCCAGATGGAGGACATCAGGGACTCGGATCGATGACAATTCTGGATCGGCTGACTGGTTTCGCCAACCCTGCGGCAGCATTGCGGCGGGCGGTGCAGCTTTTTGACAGCGGCAGGCCTTCGGAAGCTTTTCCGCTCATGGCGATCGCCGCGCGCGCGGGCATCGCCGACGCCGAATATCGGGTTGGGCGTTGTTATCTTGAAGGCTCGGGTGTGCCGCCGAGCCGCGTGGAGGGGACGCGGTGGCTCGGGCGGGCGGCAAAACGCGGGAGCGCCGATGCACAGGCGCTCCTCGCCGCACTCTATGTGAGCGGACTGGCGACATCTGAAGCTGATGTCAAGCGCCCTGCATCGCAACGCCTGTTCGAACAAGACACCTTGGGTGAGCCGGACTTCGTGGCGGCACGCGAGCTTGCCACGAAGGCGGCCGAGGCAGGCTCGGCAACCGGTCAAGCAGTCCTCGGCTATATCCTCACCAGGGGTCCCGGACCGATGCGCGATGCGGATGCAGCGCATCGTTGGTATGAGCGCTCGGCCGCGGCCGGCTGCGCCGAAGGACGCCTCGGTCTCGCCCTTTCGCTGGCCCGGCAAGGTGGGCTCGCGGAACGGGACAGAATTGCTGACGAGGTACGTCGTGCCGCCGACGCTGGCCTGCCGACCGCAATCTACCTCTTTGCGATATTCACCGAGCACGGGCTGGGCGTCGCGGGCGATCTTGCTGCCGCGGCGCGGCTGTATCAGGCGGCTGCGGAGCAAGGCCTGCCCTCGGCCCAATTCCGATTGGGATTGGCGATGATCGAGGGGAGCCTCGGTGACCTCGATCCTGTGGCCGGGGAGGCGTGGATGCGACGTGCCGCATTGGCCGGCAACGTCGAGGCGGCGTATCTTCTGGGGGAGCGTAACGTGAAGTACCGACCGCCGGATTATGCAGAAGCCGCAACATGGTATCGACGGGCGGCCGAGGCGGGTCATCAGGCCGCCGCTCGCGCCCTAGGCTCCCTTTACCTAACGGGAAACGGTGTTGCCAGGGATGAGCAGGAGGGGACACGCTGGCTGCGCACCGCCGCAACCAGCGGGAATCAGGCAGCACAAGTCGATATGGCCAACCTCGCTCTGCAAGGGATTGGAGAGGCGGACGACACCACAAATGTAGCAGGATGGTTCGAAGCCGCCGCATCGTCAGGCGATCTGATCGCCGCATTCAATCTCGGCCTCTGTTTCGTCAAAGGCGTCGGCGTGCCCCAGGACGAAGGTCAGGCGGCGCAATGGCTAAGGCGCGCTGCTGAGGGCGTGGCCGAGGCCCAATATATGTATGCGCGCATCCTCAGGGATGGGCGCGGGGTGGCGGCCGATGCGCAGCAGGCCCGCGCTTGGTTTGCCCAGGCTGCCGACGGCGGCATACTCGACGCGCAAGTGGCACTCGCGGAGATGCTGCTCAATGGCCGTGGCGGCAATCGTTCGCCAGAGGCCGCGGTGCAGTTGTTCGAACGAGCCGCCGCCGCCGGTCATGTCGGGGCAATGTTTGCGCTCGGAGCGCTGCACAGCTCCGGCCAGGGTTTGCCGATCGACCAAGTGGCGGCGCAGAAGTGGTTCTCGGCCGCCGCCGAATGTGGGCATGGCCAGGCCCAACTCATGCTGGGCCGGTATCTCGCCAAAGGTCTCGCCGGAGAGCGCGACCCGTTGGCCAGCCGCCTCTGGCTCGAGCGAGCGGCTGCACATGGCATCGTGGAGGCCGACGAGGAATTCGCTGAGGCTACCTCGGGTTAAGGTGTAATGGAATATGAGCAGGCGCGCCGCTGATTTCCTACGCAAATGGATTTGCGACCATCTACCGCCGCGAATTGACGACGCAGCCCTCGTCGTGACCACCATGGCGGCCGACGCCGTGCGGGCGGCAGAGGCTCAAGGCATCGCACGCCAAGAGATCGACCGAGAAATCGGAAGCGTCTACGAAGCGACCATGCGTACGCTCCAGGATCGCACGTCCGGTTTGCCGGATTAGGCACAACGCCACGACCTCGGGGGCAAGAGTTACGTTAAGCCTTGGGTAGCCGATCGGGCTTGGGATTTCCAAAGAGGAGGAAGCACCCTCATAAGCCTGGAGGTTTGCCATAGTTGGCGGAATCCCGTTCAGTCGCACTGAGGGGCAGGGCGTATTGCGGCGCAAATAGGTCGGTCATAGAAGGAGGGCGCGGCTTCTCGCCTCGATGCTCCTTGGACAACCGCAATTGTCGCATCGCCTAGCCCGTTTGCGTTCTTCATCATGGCCATCAAAAGAATCTCAACTGGTGGCATCGCAACACCGTATGATATATACAGATTGTCTAATGTGATCGTTTGCCCCGGGTGCGATTTAGATGCCCAGCTTTACGAATAGAAGGGTGCTGTCGAGGAGTGTGGTCGAAATGGGCCTCTTCTCCGCGGCAATGAACACCCTGGTGTTGATTCTGCCTCTCTACATGCTGCAGGTATATGACCGGGTTTTGCCTGCGGCCAACCTCGACACGCTCGCCTATTTGACCTTGCTTGCTCTATCGTCGCTCTTGCTGTTCGGCGTACTCGAAGTCGTGCGCAGCGTATATGCGAGCCAGCTCGCCGCTCGGCTGGATGTCTCTTTGGGTGCATCATCATTTCTTGCGGCAATGAGCGGTCCGCGTGCCGGTCTCGGCGACGTCCAGGCCCTGCGCGACTTGGCGACCCTGCGGGGGTTCATCGCCTCGCGAACCATCTTTTTTCTATTCGACCTCCCTTTTGGGCCGATCTTCGTGGGCCTGCTTTACTTCGTCCATCCGTTGCTCTTCCTGGTAACGGTTATCGGTGCGGTTCTCATGGTTGCCATCGCTGTGCTGAACCAGATCGCGAGTTCGCGACCCAGCAAGGAGGCGGCGGACAATCTTAGCGCCTCAATGAATTCGGCGCAGGCCTTCGCGCGAAACTTCGAAACGGTCCGCGCACTCGGGATGGTGTCCAACGCGATAGAGTTCTGGGGGATCCGTTTTTCAGACTCACTGCACGCCTCCGACGGACTGGCTCGCATCAACGCGTTCTATGGTGGTGTGTCCCGCACGACGCGATCGGTGCTCCAAATCGCGATATTGGGCGTCGGTGCATATCTGGTTCTGCACAATGAAATGACCGCAGGCATGATCTTTGCCTCATCGATGATATCGGCGCGGGCCTTGCAACCTCTTGATCAGATCGTTGGAAGCTGGCGGCAGATCACCGACGCCAATCTTGCATGGAAGCGGCTTTCGGTTTCCCAATCCGGGCCGGACAAGCAGGAAAACCCAGCATTGCCGAGTCCCGATGGAGTGTTGAGCGCAGATCAGATAGTCTATCATCTTCCAGGTTCGGCCGACGGTGCGATGCCGCTCATCAAGCGGGTGACTTTCGAGGTCCCCGCCGGCCAGACCGTCGCGATCGTCGGCCCGAGCCAGGCAGGAAAATCGACGCTGGCGCGGCTCATCGTCGGTGCGATCCAACCCCGTTCGGGCGCGATCCGTCTCGATGGCGGCGATATTCGAAACTGGGATCCGGAGGAACTCGGCCGTCACATAGGCTACCTTCCACAGGATGTGGAACTCTTCCCTGGAACCATCGCACAGAACATTGCGCGCTTTGAGCCGGACGCATCCGACGAGAAGTTAGTTCAAGCGGCCCGGAAGGCGCAGGTACATGAGCTGATCATGGGGCAGAGGAACGGATACTCGACGGTGATCGGCCCCGCTGGCGTTCGCCTTTCAGGCGGCGAGCGTCAGCGCATTGGCCTTGCACGCGCTTTTTACGGCGATCCCAAGATACTGGTTCTCGACGAGCCCAACGCGAATCTTGATTCCGACGGCGAAGCCGCGCTCGAGCGGGCGATCATCCAAGCGCGGTCGCGAAAGACGACCGTCCTCGTCATTACCCACCGGCCCTCCCTCGCTTCCAAATGCGATCGCATCCTCATGCTGCTAAACGGTCAGGTCGAGATTTACGGTTTGACCAAGGACGTGCTCGACGAACTTGCTCAGCGACGGGCCCGAGCGGCAGCAGCGGCGGCCGCTCAGTCGCATGACAATGAAGGAGTGGTGCGTTTCCCGTCACAGGCTCGCGTAGAGGTAAAAGTCGCAAATGACGGCCCCTAGCCAAACCATCCAGGCTGGCGCCAAGGCTTATCGCTGGCAGCGCAACATCGATATACGCACAGATCGGATCATGCTGGCGGGATATGCAAGCGTGGCCGTTTTCGTGCTCGGCTTCGGATTCTGGGCAGCCACGGCGCCGATTGCTGGAGCAACCATTGCGCCGGGTGTGGTCGCCGCAGCAGGGCAGAATGTCATGATCCAGCACCTCGAAGGAGGCGTTGTCAGGAGCATTAGAGTTCGCGAAGGTGACAGGGTCTCAAGAGGCCAGGCCCTGATCGTGCTCGATCCGACGATGGCTCGGTCCCAGCTCAACCGGGTTCTCAAGCAGTGGGTTGCACAAAAAGCCGAGATTTCTCGGCTCGAAGCAGAGCGCGACGGCCTTGAGAGTATTGTCTTGTCCAGTGACCTCGGAGCCTATTCAGGCGCTTCCGAATATAGCGATGTCTTCGGCGAGCAAAACAAGGAATTTCAGGCGCGGCTAGCACGTTACGGCGCCGAACAGGGGATACTGAAGCAAAGGGTGGCAGCACTTCAGGACGCCATTGTGGGGCTAAAGGCTCAAAAGAAGGCAGCGGAAAATCAGCTTGTGATCGTCAACGAGGAGACCGAAAGAAAAAAAGACTTGCTACAAAAAGGACTCACAAATCGGTCCGAATATACCAATCTTCTGCGCAGTACCGCCGAGTTGGTAGGACAGGCGGGATCTCTGGAGGCGCAGATCGCCAGCTCGGCGACCCAGACTGTGGAAGCACGTCAGCAGATTGAAAGGCTTACAACCAGCCGGGTCGAGGATGCCGTCACGGAACTGAACAAAGCACGGGCAGAGGTCGCGGATCTCGAGGAACAGATCAACGCTGCGCGTTCAGTCCTGGACCGTACGACGATCCGGGCGCCTGTGGACGGCATCATCGTGCGCTCGCTTTACAATTCCGAAGGCAGCGTCATCCGCGCCGGTGAGATCGCGATGGAGCTTCTGCCGACCACGAACGAGCTCATCATCGAGGCCAGGATAAAGCCTGAAGATATCGACTCAATCAGGGTCGGGCAGGACGCAAACATGATGTTCACGGCACTCAACGCGCGCACGACGCCGAAAGTGTCCGGAAAGGTTTTTTACATTTCGGCCGACCGGCTGATGGCACCCAATACCGGGCTGCCTTACTTCACCGTCCGGCTTAAAATGGCCAACAAGCTGCCACCGCAGATCAAGCCCGAGCAGATCTATCCAGGCATGCCGGTCGAGACATTCATCTCAACGGGCGAACGGACGTTTCTGGCTTATCTGACCAAGCCCTTGGTGGATTCGTTCCAACGCGCCTTCCGGGAGAGATAGCCCCCGCATCTTGGATACCGGAAGCTCCGATGTGAAACGGCGCTATTATATTGGAGCCTGCACCCCTCGACGTCAGACGAAGTGGAAGAGGGCATCTACCATCTCTTCAGGCGACTTGCCGAGCGTCTTGAGATGGATCTCCGGTTTCTCCGGTGCTTCATATGGAGAATCGACACCGGTGAAATTCTTGATCTCGCCATTCAGCGCGCGCGCAT